>JAMONW010000089.1 GCA_027066355.1 Campylobacteraceae bacterium | reverse complement strand
TTAATATTTTACCATTTTTTTGAATATATTTTAAATTTATATAAGCTAAAGCAGTATCAAAAACAGATGGAGCTGTTGAATAAATGATTGGTTTTGCACGATTAATTAAAAACTCTTTTATCTCTTTAGAGCTTAAGATATAAGCTCCATAACTACCATAAGCTTTTCCAAGAGTTCCCATTTTTATATAATTTGGTTTAATTTTTAAATTATAGTAATCAAAAATTCCTAACAAATTTTTACCAATTGTTCCAGAGCTGTGGGCTTCATCTACAATTAAAAGTGCATTAAATCTATTTGAAATTTTAAAAATTTCTTTATTTGCTAAATCTCCACTCATAGAGTAAACACCCTCTATAGCTATAATTTTTCGCTTTGCTTTGCTTAAATTTATCTTTTTTTCTAAATCTTTTGCGCAGTTATGCTCAAACCAAGTTACATTTTTAATTAATTTTGAAGCCAAAACTCCACTAGCGTGATACTCTTTATCAATAAAAAGTTCATCACCTCTTCTTACAAGCGCCTCTATAAGTGCAATATTTGCTAAAAAACCACTGCCAACAACTAAAGCACTCTCAAAACCATTAACTTTTGCTATCTTTTTTTCAAATTTTTTATGAATTGGATGATAACCATTTACTAGCAAACTTGCCTTTGGTGCAAAGGTCTTATACTTTTTTACTAATTTATAAGCTTTTTTTAGGCTCTTTTTTCTACTTGCCAAAGCTAAATAATCATTAGAAGAGAAATCTTTAACATCACTAAATTGCTCAATATTTCGATATAAATTGGCTTTATGGAGTGTATTTAACTCTTTTTCAAAAAACATCAAAACTCCAACCAAGGTTTGATTTTCTCAACTGGTAATCCCATTGCATTGCTCTCTAAACCAATAACTTTTCTAATATATTTTTTGCAAAAGCCCTCAACCATACATGCTCCAGCCTTGCCTTGCCACTCATTGCTATCAAGATAGTTTTGTAAATCTTCTTCATCAAATTTTTTAAATAGGTAGTGTGTTGCAGATATATCAATAAACTCTAACTTTTTTGATTTTAAAATAGAAGCAGTAATAATTGCAATCTCTGAGCCACTTTGCTCTAGCAAAATCTCTTTTGCTTCGCTTTTGTTTTTTGCTTTTCTTAAAATTTTGCCTTTTTTAGTAGCTATTACAGTGTCTGCTACAAGTATGGGCAAAGTTAAATCATAGATATTTAATGCACTATTTAACTTACCTTTTACAACACTGAAAACAAAACTTTTTGCACTATTACTTTTTATGCTCTCTTCATCAAATTCAATTTTAGATTGAATATACTCAATTGCAAAACTATCTAGCAATTTAGCCCTTGTTGGTGAAGTTGAGCATAATCTTAACATTAGCAACCTAAACCATATAAAAATATAATATTAAATTGCATCTATAAATTCTCTTTTAAATACTCTTTTGCACTCTTTATAGCTAAATCTATTTTACTAGCATCCTTGCCACCAGCTTGTGCAAAGTCTGGGCGTCCACCGCCCCCTCCACCAACTATTGGAGCAATCTCTTTTATCCAGTTACCAGCATTAATATTACATCCCTTGCTACCAGCTGCTAAAAGAACTTTATCTCCCTTTTGTTGAAGTAGCATAATAGCAACTTTATCATACTTATTTTTTGCTTCATCTATTAAAGCTTTAATATCACCTGCATCAATGCGTTCTACAATTGTTGTAATACCATTAATTTCTATTGCTTCAAGCTCTTTTTTTGTAGCATTTAAAGCCTCTTTTAGTTCTTGTTTTAAGCTCTTAACTTGCTCTTTTAACTTGCCAATTGCAGCAGTTACATCATTTGATTTAAGCTCTAATTTAACTGCTTCTAACTCATCTCTTTGCTCATTAATATAATTTAATGCACTTGCTCCACAAATAGCTTCTATTCGGCGAACCCCTGCACTTACACCACTCTCTTTTGTAATTATAAATGTGCCAATTTGTGATGTATGATTAACATGTGTTCCACCACAAAGCTCAATTGAAGCATCACTCATACTTACAACTCTAACTTCATTGCCATACTTTTCACCAAATAGTGCAACTGCCCCACTCTCTTGTGCCTCTTTTATTGGCATTACTTTTGTATTCACTTCTAAATCTCTTAATATCTTATCATTTACCCAAGACTCTACTTGTTTTATCTCATCTTTACTAAGGGCTTTAGGGTGTGAAAAGTCAAATCTAAGGCGACTTGCATCATTATATGAACCAGCTTGTGCTATATGCTCACCTAAGATTGCTTTAAGTGCTGCTTGAAGCAAATGAGTTGCAGAGTGGTGTTTTGCAATTTCTGCTCTTTTATTATCTACAATAGCTTCTACTTCATCGCCAACACTTAATTTACCATCAACTTGGCTCAAATTTAACTCATTAAATTTCTTAGTATCTAAAACTTTTACTTCACCATTTGGGGTTTTTAATATACCCTTATCACCAACTTGCCCACCACTCTCTGCATAAAATGGCGTTTTAGCTAAATATACCCAGCCTGAGCCATCAATTGAGTTAGTTAGCTTAAAGTCGCTATCAAGAAGGGCTATAACTTTTGTATTAATTTTAGTTGTATCATAACCTACAAACTCATTTTGAGGATATTTCTCTTTTAATTCTTTAAAATCTCCCTTTGCAACCGCATCTCCACTACCTTTCCAATTGGCTTTAGATTTTGCCTTTTGCTCTGCCATTTTTTCATTAAA
>JAMONW010000088.1 GCA_027066355.1 Campylobacteraceae bacterium | reverse complement strand
AGTAATTATCTGCATAAAAGATATAAAAATAATAAAAAAAATATAAAAAAGAATGACTCTTATTCATATAGTATGCCAATAGAGGTTGATATCTTATATAAAAACTGGATATATGGCTTAACATTTGGTTATATTAGAGAAGATGATGGAGCTAACATTACAAGTGGTGTGATTGATACATCTTTAACATTAGGGTATATATTTAGTAGCACTAATAATGAGTTTATAACAAAAGCTGAAATTATATTGCCAACATCTAAAAGTTCTGATAATAGTGTATATAAAATATCATTAGAGAATTACTATATAAAAAAGAGTCATAATTTTGCTTATAAGCTAAGCTATGAATTTGGAAGTGATATATCTAAATTAGAGGCTATGTTTGATTATAGTTATAGCTTTAAAAAGTTTGATGTAGGTTTTGACTATACATTAACAAAACCTCTAAAAAAGAGCCATAAACCACTGCATAATATTGGTATATACACAACTTACTATATAAATAATAGTAGTCAAATTACTTTTGAGTATAAAAAACCGCTTTCAAATATAAGAGATTATGATAATTTAAGTTTAAAATATAGTTATAGTTTTTAATTTTAAATATTAATATAATCTGTAGTGTAAAGGAATTGTTAAGCTCTCATTAGCATTTAAAGCCCCTTTTGGTGGGCGTATAGGAAAGCTATTATAAATTGCCTCTTTTGTGGCATCAAAAAATATTTCATCTCCTCTTATTGAGTTGATACTTATTAAATCTCCATTTTTACTTATTGTAAAAGTTACTATTACACTTCCTTGAATAGCTCTTCTTTTTGCCCTTCTTGGATAGTATTTGTTTGCATTAATTCTTGCACGAACTTGGTTTAGATAGTTTTGTTTAAGAGCATAATTAACAGTTTTTTTTGCTGTGTAGGTTGATTTTTTGCTATATGATTTTTTTAAAGTTTTTGAGTTTTTTGCTTTTGCAAAGTATTTTTTAGACCTCTTTTTATACTTGCTATTATGTTGAATTTGTTTTTGTATTTTTTGAGTTTTTTTAGTATGAGTTTTTGAAAGAAACTTAGGATGACGATGTGGATTTGCTTTAGCTTTTTTAGCTACTTTTTTTATTTTTACTTTTGTGTCTTTTTTAACAACTTTTTTAATAGGCTCTTTTTTTGCCTCTTTTGCTAAATTTTTAATCTCTTTTTTTTCTATTAGGCTTTTTTTTCGCTTTGCATTATTTATAGCTGAGGCTAAAGTCTCAGTTCCAATTATAGTTTGCTTATTACTATTTTTATTATGCTTTATATTTTTTATAATTTGAGTTTTGTTTTGTTTTTTATCTTTTTCCTCTACGCTCTTAGCTCTTAGCTCTTGGCTCTTAGCACTCTTTGGTGCATTTAAAAGAGTAATTTTAACAACTTTTGGCTCTTTATTTTTATTTAAGCTTGATTTTAAAGAACCAATATTTACAAAAACTATTGTAGCTAATAAAGAGTATATAAAAAGGGTTATAAAAAATGAGTTTGTATATCTTTTTTTACTCATTTTTAGTAATTACTCCCACATTTTTAAAGCCACTGTTTTTTAAAATATCTAAAATATAAACAAAGTTATCAAATTTGGCATTTTTATCACAATTTATGCTAATTTGACTCTGTTTTTTATATGTTAATAGCTTTGTTTCTACTTTATCTTTAGCTATTTGCTCTTTATCAAAAAAGATAGCTCCATCTTGCTTTATTGTAATTACTAATCTTTTTTTCTCTTTAATTGTGTTTGCACTTTTTGCTTTGCTTAAATTTACAGGAATTATACCTCTTGCTACAAATGTTGCAGTTGTTAGCACAATTACAAGCAAAACAAGCATAATATCAATAAAAGGCACTACATTCATAGAGTCAAATTTTTTAAGTTGCATTAATGCATTATCTCCCACTTTGCAATTAAAACTTCTATTTTTCTTGCTAAATGGTTATAAAACATCATAGCAGGAATTGCCACAACAAGCCCCATTGCTGTTGCTTTTAGCGCTAAGGCTAAAGAACTCATGATCATTTTTGCATCAATATTATCCATTTGCCCCATTGTGTAAAAGGTAATAATAATAGAAAGCACTGTTCCAAACAAACCAATATATGGAGCATTAGCCCCAAAAGATGATATTATAGATATATTTTTGGTTAAATCAATTTCAAGCTCTTGCTTTTTTTTATATTTGTTTAAATCTATATTTTTAAAAAACAAAAGCCTCTCTATATATAGCCAAATTGTAATAAAGCTCATTAAAATTAAAACTCCTATGACTCCATAATCTATAAAATCTTTAATTAATTTAATATCCATTGAATCTCCATTAGCTACAAAAGTAGCTTAATTAAAATCTATATTTTAGTGTTGTATAAATATTGCGCCCTGGTTCATTCATAAGCATTACATTGCTATTTTTAGTAGTTGGTAGTAAAATTAAATCTTTATATGTATTTGATACTGCATAAGTTTTATCAAACAAATTATCTACTCCAACTGTTAGTTCTAAATTTTTAGTAAATCTTTTTATTGCTTTAAGATTTAGCACTGCAAAAGAGCCAATTTTTTGTTCTCCATTTTCCCAGTCATAATTGCTCCATGATGCACTTCCTACAATTTCTGCTCTAAATTTTAGAGTGCTATTATAGTTGTAATTTATAGCTAAATTATACTTAAATGGTGGAATTTCAGGCATATTTTTACCAATTTCTCCACTTAAAGGTTTATCTTTTTTACCCCTTTGATAAGCTGCACCAAACT
>JAMONW010000087.1 GCA_027066355.1 Campylobacteraceae bacterium | reverse complement strand
ATTTTTTAATTTAATGGTATTAAATTAATAGAGTTGCCTACAAATTTACTCCCAGCTATTGCTAAATTTTATTTTCAATTTTGAATTAATTAAAACCTATTCAATAGCTTTGAGCATATCAGCAAATGCTTTTTCAAAAGCTTCTAAGCCCTCTTGCATTAACTCGTTATAAACTTCTTGCATATTAATTCCTGCAACTTCAAGAGCTTTAAAGTGAGTATCTATTATCTTTTCATCTATTGGTAGAGCTAATTTACCTCTATTTTCACTCTTTTCATAAGCCTCTATTGTATCTATTGGAGCTGTATTTATGCTATGTTTTGCACAAAGTTCAGTTACATAATAATCTGCAGGTAAGCCTTGTTCTGGTTTTACACCTGTGCTAGCAAATAGTGGTTTTATTGCTGGTTCTTTACAATTTGATAATTCATTATAAATTTTTGCAGCATTTAAAATACCAGTTTGTGCTGTTGGTAAATCAAGCTCTTTTAATCTTGAGTCTAACTTTCTATCAAATCTACTTACAAAGATACTTATAACGCCCTCTATTCTGCCATCATCACTATATACAGTAAAAGAGTCTATCCCCCTTTTCATTGCTTCTTGGGCTTTTTTTGCTTGTTCTGGAGAGAATATCAAAGTTGCATTTACATTAATTCCTCTGCTCGTTAGCTCTTCCATCGCTTTGTAACCAGCTTCAGTTGCAGGAACTTTTATCATTACATTTGGCTCATTTATTGCTTTAAAGAGTCTTATACCCTCTTCTACTGTGCCTTTTGCATCATTTGAAAGAAAAGGATCAACCTCTATACTTACATAACCTGAATATCCAGTATCATAGCATCCTCTAAGCTCTTGTGCTGCTGCTTTTATATCGGCAATTGCTAAGGCTTCATACTTCTCTTTTGCACTTTTTCCCTCTAACTCTTGCAGTTGCTCTTTATATGCAGATGATGAAGTAATTGCATTTGCAAAGATAGATGGATTACTTGTAGCACCATCTACTACACCATTATCTATCATATCTCTTAATTTTGTGCTAATAAAATCTCTCTCTATAAAATCTGCCCACAATGAAAACCCTGTTCTATCATTAACCATCTGCATACTCCCAATTTAATTTGTTCCAACTGCCAATATCTCCACCTTTTTGCAAAACCTCTTCAAGCTCATCTAAAAAAATATCTCTATCAACCAATTTCGCACCAAGACTTTGTAAATGTGGCGTTGGAACTTGACAATCTATAAATTTATAATCTCTCTTAATTGCAATATCACAAAGAGCCTTTAGTGCTATTTTTGAAGCATTTGATTTTAGAGAAAACATACTCTCTCCAAAAAAAGCACTACCTAAATTTAAGCCATAAAGCCCACCAATTAACTCATCTGCTTCATAAACTTCAACAGAGTGAGCAAAGCCCATTTTATGAAGCTCAATATAAGCTTCTCTCATAGATTTTATTAGCCAAGTTCCCTCTTTGGCTTCTCTAATTTTAGCACAATTTTCTATTACTTGTTCAAAATTATAATCAAATTTTACCAAAAATTTCTTATTTCTTAACACTTTACGAAAAGATTTGCTAACTTTAAAATCTTTAGGATATAAAAGAAGTCTTGGATTAGGCGACCACCAAAGAATGGGGTCATTTTCATTAAACCAAGGGAATATACCATTTCTATATGCTGTTAAAATTCTATTTGGCTCCAAATTACCACCATATGCTACTAGCCCTTCATCACTTGCTTCTCTTGGATTTGGAAAATTAAAACTAAACTTGCTTAGTGGTGGTATAAAATAGTTACCATCAAACATAGAACCCATTATTTTGCCTCAAATTTAAAACTAAACTCTCCAGCACTAAAACCAACACTAACTTTACCACCCTTTCTTAAAGAGCCAAAGAGTATTTCATCTGTCAATTTCTCTTTGATTTTATTATCTAATATTCTAGCTATATCTCTTGCACCAAAGCCATTATATGCGATATTTGCTACCTCTTTAAGTGCTTTTTGACTAAGTTTTATCTCTACACTCTTTGCTACTAAAAGTCTATTTAGCTTTTTAAGTTCTATTTTTACAATCTCTAGCAAATTATCTTGACTTAATTTTTTAAACTCTACAACTTTAGTTAAACGGTTTCTAAATTCGCCACTAAAGAACTCTTTTACTGCCTTATGGCTTTTAGAGCTTTCATCTTTATTAAAGCCCATTACATTAGCCTCTTTTGTGCCAAGATTAGAGGTCATTATAAGCACAACATGTTTAAAATCACTAACTATGCCATTATTATCTGTTAATTTTGCACCATCCATAATTTGAAGCAAAATATTCATAATATCTGGATGAGCTTTTTCTATTTCATCAAGCAAAAGCACTGTATGAGGGTGCTTTTTAATCATCTCTGTAAGTAATCCTCCTTGTTCAAACCCAACATATCCAGGAGGCGCACCAATTAAACGGCTAACAGCATGTTTTTCCATATATTCACTCATATCTAAGCGTTCAAAATGAACTCCTAACTCATCTGCCAAAGCCTTAGATAGAGCAGTTTTTCCAACACCTGTTGGCCCAATAAACAAAAAGCTTCCTATTGGAGTATCTGGATTATTAAGCCCCGCATAAGAGCGTTTAATAGAGTTTGCTAAAACCTCTATTGCCTCATCTTGCCCAACAATATTTTTTGCCAAGTTTTTATCTAAGTTTTTAAGCTTTGTAGTGTCATCTTTTTTAATGGTTGCTGGTGGTAACTTTAACATTTTTGCAACAATATCTTCTATATCTTTGCTCTTAACCTCTACTCCACTTTTA
>JAMONW010000086.1 GCA_027066355.1 Campylobacteraceae bacterium | reverse complement strand
TAGTAGCTCTTTATATGCAATGATGTTAAAATCAGCCCTAATTTCAAGCCTATTTACTATTTGTGGTTTAATTGTTAGCTATGAATTTGATATAACATCAGGAGCTTCTATTATATTAATTTCAGCTACTGGATTATCCATTTTTTTAGTAGCAAAAAGATTAACCCAGAATATGCAATAGAAATTACAAATCTTTTACTAATCATTTGTTCTTGTGTATTCATAGAAAATCATCGATTAATCTTTGGGTTAAACTCAAATTTCTATAAACATCCAAAAACAAAGCATTATCAAAATATAAAGCAACTCTAATGCATTATCTGGGATTAATTAAAAACTAGGGTTATTTTAGCCCATTATTAAATTTGGTATTTAAAGAAAAATTAAACTCTATTTTATCTTTTAAAAAACCAACTTTATCTTTTGGAAGAATATCAACAAATGATACCTTCTTTCCAACTCTCTTTTTAATATTATCTTTTACTTTATATAATACTGAAATTTTATCAACCAATATGCCTTTTATCTCTTTATTGTTAGCTATATAGATTTTTCCTTCTGTAAATGGTAGTAGTTTTTCTCTACTAATACCTCTATTTTTTGCAACAGAATTAATAAAATTGTTATATGTTGGAGTTAATAGTTGTTTTTTTAGATAAGCTCTATTTTCATCGCTAACTTTAGAAAATAGACTAATAGGTTTTTTATACTTTCCAGAACTAATATCATCTTCTTCTACACCTATTTTATCAGCTAATTTACCTATGTTATAGTGAGGCATAATTACACCAATAGAGCCAACTATTGCATTTTTATTAGCAATTAGTGGTTTAATTGCAGAAGCAATATAGTATCCGCCACTAGCAGCAATCTCTTGAACATACATAGTAATATCTTTATATTTTTTATAATTTTTTAAATATTCACTTAACTCTTCAGACGCAGCTGGTGAACCACCTGGTGAATTCATTATAAAAAGCACTTCACTATACTCTTTATTATTTTTTATTTTATCCATACTTTTTATTACTTTATTTACATACTTTTGGGTAACTTGCTCATTAAAATTTATTACTGCTACTTTTTTACCTTTGGGTATGGGTTCTCCTATAAGATTATACTCTTTTGCAAAAAAAATAAGTAATGCAACTTCAAATATTAGTGCTAAAATAAACATAAATGCTTTAACTCTTGAACTTCTAAGATCCCAAAGTGCTTTTTTCTTCTCTAAAATATCTTTTGTTTCATTACTTTTAAATATATTAAAAATTGCCATATTTAACCTCTTAAAAATTTATACAATTATATCTAAGTATATTAAATTTTCTCTTTTCACCATTGCTCCACACTACTTACACCTTTTGTTCACGACTTTATAATATAATTCAAATATAAAATAAAAAAGGAGATTTTATGAAAAGAGTTTTTTTACTTATTGCAATATTAAGTGCATGGGCATTTGGATACAACTATAGTGGAACATGGGTTAATAAAAGTGCAACAAACTACAATGACCCAGTAAAATTAGTAATTACTGGAACTAAAGTTAAACCATTTATTAGAAGAGGTGAAGATAGTGCAGCTTTAAAGGTAAAAAATGCAACAAATGTAGGTAGTGGGCTTTTTGAAGCTTGGGGACATGGTGGTAAAAATTTAATACTTTTTATTAAGCCAATAAATAGTTATAAATTAAGAGTAATTGCTAAGAAAATAGATGTAAATAGAAAAAAAATCTTAACAAAAAGTTTTATTTTTGCAAAAAAAGGTGCAGTTACAGTAAGTATGAAGAAGAGATTTGTAGGTAACTATAAAGGTGGTAATAGCTTTAGTGCTATAAATAAATTATCAATTAGATTAGTAGATGGACAACTATTTGTTCGTGCTTGGAAGCGTAGAAATGGAACTTTAGTGCCACTTGGGGTTGCTAGAGCAAAACTATATAATAATAGATTGCATATTACTTGGAACAAAGGAGGTTTAGTTGTAGATGCTACAATAAGAGGATATAACTTTAGCTCAAGTAGTAATAGATACAGAAATTTAGAGTTATCTATAAATGCAACAAACTTAAATAATGGTTTATCAAATAGTCAAACTATGCAATTAAGAAGAGCTAGAGTTTCTGTTCCATCACATCCAGTTTATAGAGAACCAAGAAGAGTTCATAGAATTAGACCTATATATAGCTACTAAAAAAGATTTCTTTTGAGGCTCTTAGCCTCAACTTCTTAAAATTTTGCTATAATTTTATAAAAAAAGGTTAGCAATGTCAGATACTAAAAGAACTTTACTTCAAATTGATGCAAAAATAATATCTAAAGATGATGGATTTATCATCGAAATAACAAATAGTGAAAAAAAAGAGTCTGTAAGAGTTGATAATGTTAGAGATTATGCAGAGTATTTAATTCAGAGTGTTAATAGCTCTCTTTGTGATGATTTTGTAGCAAATTGGTTGCCTTCACCAGAGGCAAAAAGAAGAGATATAGATTTAATTGGTATGCAACTTGGTATGATGCAAGAGTGGATGGATGAAGAGATAAAAATAGGAATAAACAGTTAATGGCTAAAGCCACTATAGAGGATTTTGAAAATAGATTAAATTTAATTGAGCCATCACTCTTTAAAAGATTAGAAAAAAAAGATGAGTTTAGCTTTAGAGTAAATAATAATCGTTCAAACCCTAAAGAAGTTTTAAAAGAGTTAGAGAAAATCAATTTAAGAGCAAATAGAGTAGGGTGGAGTGATAGCGTATTTACTTTGCCAATAGAGCTAAGAGATGCTTTGGTTAAGAGTGAAGTTTATGCAAATAAAAAGCTTTATATTCAAAATTTATCATCAATTTTTG
>JAMONW010000085.1 GCA_027066355.1 Campylobacteraceae bacterium | reverse complement strand
CTGTTGCTGAAATTCCTCAAGTTTTAAATGATGCAAAACCAGAATCTAACATTCAACCATATTTTGGTGGAGCGCTTGGAAGCTCAAGTGCTAGTGTAAAGAGTCAAGCAAAAGTTTGTGGTGGTTGCCAATATGACAAATTAAATCAAACTACAAGTAAAGCTCCAGATAAAATTTTAAATTGGGGTGGTAGTGATAGCACAACAACTGGAACAGTTCTTGCAGGTGCTGAAATTACTGACAATATTGCAATTGAAGGTCGTTTAACAAAAGCTATATCAGATTATGAGATTAAAGATCATAAACCAATTAGCTACTCAAATGCAGCTATTTATTTAAAGCCTCAATATAAGTTTGATGACTTTACACTATATGCACTACTTGGTTATGGTATTTCAAGCATAGATTTTATGGGAGAAAATACAAAATCTAACGGATTCCAATATGGTGCTGGTGGTAGCTATGATGTAAATGACCAACTATCTGTATTTGCAGATTATACAAAACTTATGGGCAGTAGCAAAAAGATATCTGAAGCATCTACACTTGGTAGTATAGATAGTGTAAATGCTGGTATTATCTTTAAGCCATAATATTAAAGAGGATTATTAACCTCTTTAATCTACATTTTTTAAAATATATATCTCTTTATCAAATTTTTCCATCTCATATAACTTAATAGGGAGAACTCTATCTATCTCCCAACCACTAAGCAATTTAAAAAAATCTCTACTATATAAGTATTGAAAAATTCTCTCTTGGCTCTTGTTGTAGCAATTTTCAACCCTTTCAAAGAGTGTAAAATTTGACTCATACAAGCCATTTTCATAAAAGCTCTCTATTGTAATAAACCTGTTACTATCTTGTGCAATAAAATTACCAACTGCTAAATCGCTTAATCCAAACTCAGTATTTACATCAAAAATAAAATATCCATCTTTTTTAATAACACTCTTTAATTTATTAAAAAAATCTATATACTCTTGGGGAGTTAAATAATTTACCATATCAAATGTTGCTGTTGCAATATCAAACTCTATATTTAATTGCTCTATCTCTATATTTAAAGCATCTACTCCACAATCTCTAGCTACTTTAACCATTTGTGAACTTTTATCAATGCCTAAAAACCTAGAATTTTCATATCTCTTTTGAAGTTTTAGCAAAAAATCTCCACTACCGCACCCTATATCAAGAAGCGAGTTAAACTCTAAAGTATCCAATATCTCATAATAATAACTATAAAGCTTTGGAGCATACTCTTTAATTCCTAATAAATCTTCAACTTTGGCATATAAATTAAGAGCCTCTTTTTTATTACTCTCCACTCTCTATTGCCTCTTTTAAGAGTCTATAAAGTTCTAAAATTTCACTCTTTTTCTCAAAAAAACTATTTTTATTTGCAATTAAATGCGCACTAGATTGCATAATATCTTCTGCTACAACTAAGCCATTCTCTCTCATTGTTTCACCAGTTTCTACAATATCAACAATTGCATCAGCTAAACCAACAAGAGGTGCTAACTCAATAGAACCATAAAGTTTAATAACATCAACACCTACAGCTTTTTTTGCAAAATAACTCTTTGTTATATTTACCATTTTAGTAGCTACTTTTATATCTGGACGACTCCAATCAAGTTTATCACCCTCTTTTATACCAATTGCTACTTTACATTTACCAAGCTCTAAATCTAGCAAATCAACTATATCTAAAGATTTCTCAGTAATTACATCTAATCCTACAACACCTAAATCTGCAGCACCTCTCTCTACATATGTTGGAACATCTTGGTTTCTAACATTTAAAAATGTAAATTGTTGAGTTTTTAATATAAGTTTTCTACTTTCAAACTTAAATTCACTATCAAATATTTTAGCCATAAGAGCCATTGTATCCTCTGCAATTCTACCCTTTGGCAAAGCTATTGTTAACATTCTAAACTCTCCTTAATTTTTTGCATTCCTCTAAAAAGAAGAAATTTATCATATTTTGCATCTATATATCTGCTAATTAGCTTACCATCACCACCGCAACAATATATTGGTAAATTTTTGCTATTTATACTCTTTATTAATGAAACTATTGGTGCAATTATGCCATAAGATATGCTATCTTTAGTTGTAGTATTTGGTAAAACATCTAAATTAATTTCAGATATCTCATCAATCTCTAATATAGGAGATATCTCTTTATAACACTTTTTAATCCTCCATATACCTGGTAAAATTGTTCCACCAATAAATTTGCCATTCTCTTTTTTATCTATGGTAATTGCGCTACCAGCATCTACAAAAATTCCACTTTTCTTTGCATTTAAAAGAACTTTTCTATCAACACCCATTCCATCATAACTGCCATCTAGTTTAATAAATGGCTCTAAATCTATCCAATTTGAGATATTTGATAAATCTTTTTTTAATTTTGGATTTACATTAATATAGTAAATCTTTTTATCAATATACTGCTTAAATAAATCCTCATAGCTTAAATCTAATATATCTTTGCCATTAAAAAGATGGGCATGGTAATTACCAATATCTACAAAATACACTATTTATTAAATGAACCAACTGAGATTAATTTTTGATATCTAGCTTCTACTAGCTCATCTTTAGTTAAAGTATTTAACTCATCTAAAGTTTTTAAGTAGTAACTCTTTAAAGCCTTTGCTGCATTCTCTTTATCTCTGTGAGCGCCAATTAAAGGTTCATCAATAATATCATCAATTAATTTATACTCCTTCAAGTTATCTGGAGTAATTTTAAGAGCTTTTGTAGCTTGTTCAATTTTTGTTGGGTCATTCCACAAAATTGCACTACAACCCTCTGGTGAAATTACTGCAAATACTGAATA
>JAMONW010000084.1 GCA_027066355.1 Campylobacteraceae bacterium | reverse complement strand
CCCTTGCTTGGTTTCTATCAAGTGCAACACCTCTAACTAAAACCTCTTCCATATTATCTCCTTTTGCCTCTGATATTACTGTTCCTTCATTATCACTAAAACTACTTTTTGCAACTATTTTAACACCCATCTTTTTAGCAAGTTCTACAGAGCGATTTTGTAAAACTTTTGCTCCAAGGCTTGATAACTCTAACATCTCATCATATGATACAAAATCTAACTTTTTAGCCTTTGGTTCAATGCGTGGGTCTGTTGTGTAAACTCCATCTACATCGCTATATATTTCACAAGCATCAGCATTTAAAGCCCCTGCGAGTGCTACTGCACTCAAATCGCTTCCTCCACGACCAAGTGTAGTAATTTCACCATCTTTATTAATTCCTTGAAAACCAGCTACTATAACTATATTTCCACTCTCTATCTCTTTTTTTAATCTATTGGTATTAATTGTTTCTATTCTTGCGTATGTATGGGTATTATCTGTTACAATACCTGCTTGTCTGCCTGTTAAAGCAACTGTTTTGTAGCCCATCTCATTTAGTGCAATAGCAAGAAGTGCTGCTGTAACTCTCTCGCCAGAGCTAAGTAGCATATCCATCTCTCTTTTACTTGGGTTTTTAGAGAAGTTGTGAGCATACTCTATAAGTTTATTTGTTTCTCCACTCATAGCTGATACTACTATAACTAAATCTTTACCTTCATCTCTAGCAATTGCCACTCTTTTTGCAACATTTTCTATACGCTCTAGCGTTCCAACACTTGTGCCACCATATTTTTGAACAACCAACATTAAATAAACCCTTCCTTCTTAAAGTAATCTATAACTCTTCTATATGTTCTGCGTTTTAAAAAAAGAGCCTTTTTAAACAACTCATTCTCATCTACAAACTTATACTCTTCAAACTCTGGAGTTTTATAAAAATTCAAATCTATTACTGCCTCTTCTTTTAACCTAACCAAAAAATATTTTTGATTTTGCCCTCTAAATGGATATATTTTATCGCCCTTTGTATTAGGAAAATCATAGCTAATCCACTCTGGATACTCTGCTATTATCTCTACTTTATCAGTGCCTATCTCTTCTTTTAGTTCTCTCAACAAAGCCTCTTGAGGCTTCTCATCGCCATCTATACCACCTTGTGGAAATTGCCAAGCTCTTCGAACTCCTTTTTTCTTAGCTAATAAAAACTTTACTTCACTACTATCTGAAGATAGAACAACTGCTGCTACATTGGGGCGATAATTTTTATGTTTACTCATAATAAACCCCTTAAATTTATAAAAAAAGCTTTCTGCTTATAAAAATCTGATAAAATTCTATCTAAATTCCTATTATAAGGTTCTTACTTTGTTGATATATTTGCACATACCTTTTTGCGACTCTAAATGTTTTTATTGTAGCTTTAATTCATATACAAATTTACACCACCTCTCTAGTAGCTATATGGAAGCACTTTATAGCTCTTTAAAAGAGAAGATTTATAAATACAATATTAAAAAAAACTCTATAAGTAGCCTCTTTATTGGAGGGGGAACTCCCTCTGTTGTAGAAGCAAATATGTATGAAGCAATATTTAATTTTTTAAAACCATATATGGCAGAAAATATTGAAATAACAACAGAAGCAAACCCAAATTCTGCCACAAAAAAGTGGCTAGAGGGAATGTTTAGTTTAGGGGTAAATAGAGTTAGTTTTGGGGTGCAAAGTTTTAATGATAAAAAGCTAAAAGAGTTAAATAGAGCGCATAGCTCTAAAGATGCAATTTTGGCAGTAGAAAATGCATATAATATTGGCTTTAAAAATATATCAATTGATATTATTTATGACTTTTACAGTGATACAAAAGAGTTAATTTTAAGCGATTTAAAACAAGCCTTTAAACTGCCAATTAACCACATTTCAAGTTATGAATTAACAATCGAGAAGGCTACAGAGTTTACAAAACGCCCAGAGGTTAAAAAAAATAGTGAAAATTTAGGTTTTATTTTAAGAGATTATATACTAAAGCGTGGGTTTAAGCAGTATGAAGTTTCTAACTATGGTGCATATCAAAGCAGTCATAACCTTGGATATTGGCAACATAAAGAGTATTTAGGCATAGGGGCTGGAGCAGTAGGATTTATTGCCAATAAGCGCCTCTATCCACACACAAATATAGAAAAGTTTATAAAAGAGCCTTATTTTGTAAAAGAGGAGATTTTAAGTAGTGAAGATATTTTAACAGAAAAGATATTTTTAGGACTTCGCTCAATTGTAGGAGTAGAGCAAAATATACTGCCAAAAAAGATGCAAGAAAAAGCAGATATTTTAGTTAATGAAAAAAAATTAGAGTTTAAAAACAAACACTACTATAATAAAGAGTTCTTTTTGGCAGATGAGTTGACACTTTTTATAATTTCAGATTAAATTTAACCACTTTAGAAATTCGATACTAAGCACTATACACATAATACTATATTAGTTAAAATCTGCTAGATATATTAATAGAAATTTAGATAAAATAGCAAAAAAATTAGGATAATATATGTTTGGAATGGGTTTTACTGAAATTTTGCTAATTGCTGTATTGGCTCTGTTATTTATTGGTCCTGATAAACTGCCAGATACAATGAGAAGTATTGCAAGAACTCTTGGCAAAATAAAACGAGCGCTTGATGATACAAAAGCAACACTAGAGCAAGAGTTAAGAGTAGATGATTTAAGAGCAGAAGTTATGCAGTATCGCCAAGAGTTAGAAAAAGCAAAAAGTGATTTAAGCTCATTCAAAAATATTGCTAGTAAAGAGGCAGAGAGTATAAAGAGTGAAGTTGCAAAAATAGAAAATAGTTATAGTCCAACTGATATTAATGATGATAAGTT
>JAMONW010000083.1 GCA_027066355.1 Campylobacteraceae bacterium | reverse complement strand
AATTATCTAATTTACTAAAAAATTATATTTTAAGGTCTAAAAATATTTATATCTAAATCTTTTACTACTTTGTAGTGTTTATCATTTGCTGTAACTAAATTTAATCCATAGGTTGTTGCAGTAGAGGCTATTAAAGAGTCTGCTAACTGCATAGTGTTACTTAAAAAATACTCTTGCATAAAAAAGAGTGCTTTAGCAGAAATCTCTTCATTTATAAATATCACTTTTACATTCCAAGACTTAAAAGTTCTTTGCAATACTCTTAATTCATGCTTATCTCTCATACCTTGAATAAGCTTAATATATGTAACACTTGATATACAAAAACCATTCAAACTATGTATTAAGTTATAGGCTTTTTGATTTCCTCGTAGATACCATATTAATACATCTGTATCTACATAAATAGCTATATTTTAGCTTAAGTTTTTAAAACCTATTAGCCAAATATATATATGCAAAGCTTCCTACAAATATAGATAGAAGAAATCTTCTAAATGCAAGGTGTATTGCAATAGTTGTTATAATTGCTATTAGTTTATATTTTAAATCGTTTAAATCCAACTCTTGTGGAAATAGTATATAAAAAGTTAATATTGTTAATAAAACAACTGGAAATTCATCTTTTAAAAAGATAAATTTATCAGCATGTTTTTTAAAGAATACAAATGGTAGAAACCTAGTTAATGCATTTGCTAATGCGCCAGTTAGTATCTCAAGCATATTTATACCTTATTATCATAATTATTAGTGCTAAAAGTATAGCAAATAGTAAAATATTTGGTATTTGCAAAGCATAAATAACTATAAATGAGAATACTCCTAATAAAAAGGGAAATAGATTTTTACTTTTTAAGAAGTTTTCTACTAAGATAACTACAAATAAGCATACTAATATAAAATCTAGCCCTTTTAATTCAAAATTAACCATTTTTGCAAATACCACACCGCAAATTGTTCCAAAAACCCAATATGACTGATTTAATATAGATACATAAAGGTCATACTTAGGATCCTCTTTTTTATGTGTTAATACTGCATATGTCTCATCTGTTAGAGCAAATATTTTATAGAAGCTGTTTTTATACCTCTCTAAAAATGTTAAAGAGTAGAAAAATTGCCTAAAATTTAAAAGAAAAGAGGTCAAAAAAATATCTATAAGAGATAGCTTTTTATAGATTGTAATTAATAAAAACTGCAGTGAGCCAGAGTATATTATAATAGACATTAAAACTATTAAATATGGCTCCATTCCCATTTTAAGTGCTACTATTCCAAAAGAGAAACTTAATGCAAAATAGCTAATAAATATAGGGAATGTATCTCTTAGTGCCTCTTTAAACTTCATTAACCCTTCCTTAACACTATTAGTTGTGTTCCTGCATCTTCATATGTTGGATAGAAATTAACATGATAAAGCGGTTCAAAACCAATCTCTTTTGCAATCTCTATTAAGTTTGCACTATATGTTTTACACTCCTCTTCATAATCAAGCCCTGCAACAAGTGCTTCTAGCTCTAAAATCATAAATAGATAGTATGCAAATAGATTATTTGTAATACTATTAATATTTATACCTTTTATCTGATTAAATATCTTATTTAATATATTTTTTGCTAAGCTAATCTCATTATGCAAGGTAAGATATCTAACATATGGAATATTGTCTCTAAATAGATCATATAGCTCTTTTTCGTCACTACTTAGCTCTTTTATTGGATACATAACTTTTATCATATATGAGGTATGGTGTAAAATTAGCCCCTTTTCTCTTTCTAATTTAGTGTGGTATTTAGCTGTAAATTCATCACTAACAATTAAATATCCGCCCTTATTTAAAATTTTAAATGATTTTTCTAAAAACTCATACATATTCATATGGTGAGATGAACCAACTGAAAGAAGAGCATTAAACTTCTCATCAAACTCTTGGTCTAAAAAGCTTCTTTGATAAATTGTGTGAACATTTGTTATCTTTTTTAGATAAAAGATACTCTTTAAGCTTGGCTCTACACAATCAAATTGATATCTTTTATCTGTAAATTCATTAATTAAGTTAAGATGGTTTCCAGGACCAGAGCCAATATCTAAAACTTTGCCTCTAATATTTTTATTTAAAAATGAGCTAATTAGTAGGGCTTGGAATGTATAACCTGGGTGAAAATACTCAAAATAGCTATATAGATCTACATTGATTCTTCTTTCAAAATCACTTACATTTGATGCATAGTTTTTATTAAATTCAAAATCGTTTTTACTTATATGGTTTTTAGGAGATTGGAATATTATAGACATCTCATTTTTAAGAAGTTTATAGGTAAAGAGATTCTCATTGTTGTAATTTTTAAGAATATCACAACTCATACTTTTTAAAAACTTCTTTATACCATAAAGATTATTCTTTCTAACAAGTGATACAAAAACTTCTGAACCACTCTTTACAACTTGAATATTTTTAGTTACCTCATTATAATCAAAGTTATCCTCTTTTGGAACAATTCTTACTGTATCTATTCCATTTTCTAGCTCTTTTTTAATTTTATCTAAATATGAGCTATTGAACTCTTTTATAAATCTGTCATCATAAAAGAACTTCTCATAACTTTTTGGATAGAAGATACTAACTATAAATATCACCTCTTCATCCATAGCTTTATAGATATGTGGAATATCGGCAGCAAACTCAAAACTCTCTGTTTTTGATACAAGTTTTGGATTTTGAATTTCGCCAACTAATAAAGAGCCTTTAATTACATATATATGCTCTTTAACACCATTTGCGTGTGGTTCTGAAATATAAGATGCATAATTAAGCATTGTCATCTTATATACTTCAGTATCTTCATTTTTCTCAATTAAAGAGACGCTTGTATTGCTCTCTTCTTTAATCTCTGCATCTTTATCAACAAGCTCACCAAAAGGTATCTCTAAAATTTTAGAAATTGCCCAAATTGTATTGATAGTTGGGTTGGTTTTGTTATCTTCAATTTTATGCAAAGTAGATTTTGCAATACCTGCCTTT
>JAMONW010000082.1 GCA_027066355.1 Campylobacteraceae bacterium | reverse complement strand
GCTTTTGTTAAGTTCTAGTGTCCATACTGGGTATTTATCTTTAAATATTGTTTGTTTCATTATTTTTCCTTATAATTAATATAGGATGTGATTATACGGATATAAGTTAAATTTTAGCTTTCTTAGATATGCTTATTTTGCAAAAATTTAAAATATAAGGATAATAAAATGCAAAATCTATTTAATAACTATTCACTTATAATTGTAACTTTACATGTAATTTCAGCTGTTATTTGGATTGGTGGAATGATAGCAATAAGAGTTGCTGTGCATCCTAGTTTGCAAAGTGTAGAAGATGCAAAAATAAAGCTTGGCAAAACTTTAGAGATTACTGGCAGACTCTTTAAGCTTGTAATGCCTTTTATTGCAATTTTGCTAATTACTGCAATTATAATGATTTTGGCACTAAATTTAAAAGGTGGAGTTATTTATACTAAAGAGGCTATATGGAGTATTATGACACTAAATTACTCATTTATGTTTTACAAAAGAGCAAAAGCGCAAAAACTCTTTGATAGTGGCAAATTAGCAGATGCAAAAGCAGAAGTAAAATTAATTCCAAATTTTTTATTACCTATAAATATAATTTTAGGAGTAGTTGCAATAATTTTGGGTATAAGTTTAAGAGGATATTAGTTTGAAATATGCTCTAATTATATTGGCTTTAGTTTTTTCTTATGCATTTTATAACTATAATCATAAATCTCAAATTAACAAAAAAGTAAAGATTGCCAAAGTAACTAAAGAGCCAATTAAGTATCCAAATACACAAGATGGTGTTGTTGCTTATGTTGAGCATGTAATAAACAGTGGCTCAAATCGATTTAACTTTCCTGGTGGAGAGATGGAAGGTGGATATATACCAAAAGAGAAAGCAAGAGCAGTTGCATGTTATGTGTATGAGTTGTCTGGCAGAAAATGCACAAAAAGCTACGACAAAGATGCCCCACTCTACTTTAGTAGCTCTTGTGCCTCATGCCATGGCATAGATGCAAAAGGGGTTGGTGGCTCTTACCCAGACTTAACTAAAAACCCACTTTTGGGTGTTGGGTTTTAGTTATTATAAACTATAAATTGCTTGTTTAATCTTCTCTTGATTTAACTTTTTTATTAAATTTTTCTCTACTCTTTCAAACTCACCTTCGCTAAATTTTAACTCTTTTAATACCTCTTTTTGGTTGCTATTTTGTGCTAATAGTTTTAAGAGTTTAAACTCTTTTTTTGTTAATTTTGCCTTTAGTGCCAACTCTAAATCTAAACCACTTTTAAGTGGATGTATAATTTTATTTATTAGCTTTTTTAAAATATCTTCATAATTCATATATATCTCCATAAAATATTTATGTTATAATACCTTAAAAGTTGTATAGGGGGTCTTATTTTGAGATTAAAATTTATTATAACATCTATTTTGGTGGCGCTATTATTTAGTGGATGTATGGGCAAAAGAGGAGATATAGCACCAGGGTATAAAACCTTAACTACATCTGGCTATAGTGGCTCAAGGGGAGGTGCTAGTGTTGGCAGAGTATATAATGCTAAGCTAAGTATGAGTGGAGATTTATCATTTCTTGATAGAAGATACTTTAGAAGAACATTTGTTACTAAATTAGAAGATAGAGGAATAAATATTAATTACAACTCTCTTAATGAAATTGATATTAAAATTACAAAATCTGTATTAGATAATCGCTCATCTGGTGGGGCATCATACCAAAATTGTAGTGCCTTTAAGCTAGATAGAAAAGTTGTAGGAACAGTTGAGTATATAATTCATGGCAAAAATACATATGCTGATAGTATAAATTATAAGTTTTTAGTAAAAAGTTCATCTTGTATAAGCTATGATGATGCCGAGAGAAAAGCTAAATTACTCTTAATTAAAAAATTAGCTCGTATTACTGCTGCAAGAGTAGCAAAGCACAAAAATATACTAAATACCCCAAGTTCTAGTTGCGCAGTTAGATAATTGTATTAAAAGAGTTTTATTTAAACTCTTTTACCAATTTTTCAAGCAGTTTTAGAGTATTGTTATACTCTTTGCTACTCTCTTTTATTCCACTATTTAAAACTATTAATATTTTGCTACCCTCTTTAGTATCGCCAATTATCTCAAATATATCACCATTTTTGGCAAAAACTGCTCTTGCAGGAAAGTTTAAACCTTTTAACTCTTTTACTTTACTATCTGGCGGATATACATTGGCACTGCTTTTATAGTAGTAATTAATACTAACTTCTGGCAAAACAGAGTTGCTATATTCACACCCACTAAAATTATAAGGTGGCTCAAATGGCAATTTTGTAGGCTTTATACTCTTAAATGTAGTATTTAAAGCCTTTTGCACCTCATCTTTGCTAACCTTTTTACAAACTAAACCAATTGGCAAAGAGTTTGCCAATATAAAGCTATTTAAAGCTAAAAATAGAGCTAACTTTTTCATCTTTTCCTCCTTTTTTTAAAGCTTAGAGCTTTTTTGTAAAGTAAGGCTTAAAGCATAAAGCTGAAAGCTTTTTTGTGTCATTACTCGTCATCCTGAACAAGTTTTTGGATCTTACTTTCATACAATTGCAACCTCAGAGATGCTGAAATAAATTCAGCATGACAAAACCGGTCATTCTGAACTTGTTTTACTTCTTGTGTCATCCTGAACTTGTTTCAGGATCTTTTTCAAGCAGTTGCCATTTCAGAGATGCTGAACCAAGTTCAGTATGACGACTGACGCAATTTATAACTCATGCTGGAGCAAAGCGACTAAATCCCGCAACGAAGTGAGAACAAAATTCAAAACTATCCTAACTCCTTTACATTTGATAAACAAAATCCACACATCTAAAGTTACAATTTTTAATAAGATTTTTAATCTCTTTAATAACCATATCTTTCTCTTTTTGTGGTATCTTCTTTTTTAAATTGTTGTAATACTCTTTTTTTTCATCTTCTGGGGTAAAAAAGTGCAAAGCATCTGCATAGCCTTGCATCATACTCATAGCTCCATCTTCTCCAAAGATTGAATCAAACATAT
>JAMONW010000081.1 GCA_027066355.1 Campylobacteraceae bacterium | reverse complement strand
TAATTAATTTCTTTTTAGATTATAACACAAAGGCTGGTTTTAAAGAGTTTAATGTTCCAGTAATTAACAATGCAAAAATGCTTCAAGGCACTGGTCAGCTCCCAAAATTTGAAGATGATTTATTTAAAATAGAGGATGAAGATTTATATCTTATTCCAACTGCAGAAGTTGCACTAACAAATATGTTTAATGATGAAATTTTACAAAGTGAGCAATTGCCACTACTACTAACTGCTTATACTCCTTGTTTTAGAAAAGAAGCAGGTAGCGCTGGGCGCGATACAAGAGGAATTATTCGCCAACACCAATTTGATAAAGTAGAGATGGTTGCAATTACAAAGCCAGAACAAAGTGAAAAAGTTTTTGAAATGATGGTTCAAAATGCTTCTGATTTATTAACTAAGCTTGGCTTACCACACCGTTTAGTAGAGCTTTGTGGTGGAGATTTAGGCTTTAGTGCGGCAAGAACTATAGATTTAGAAGTTTGGCTACCAGGACAAAATCAATACAGAGAGATAAGTTCAGTTAGCACAACAAAAGAGTTTCAAGCAAGAAGAGCAAAAATAAGATACAAAGAGGGCAAGAAAAATCATTTAGTTCATACTCTAAATGGCTCTGCTTTAGCAGTAGGTAGAACCCTAATAGCAATTATGGAAAATTACCAAAATGAAGATGGAAGCATAGATATTCCAGAAGTTTTAAAGCCATATCTAAATAGATAGGCTTTATTAAATTGATAATGAAAAATTAAGAATTAAGAATTCTGGAGCTATTTTTGCCTTTGGTTAAATTGTTTTACTTAAGTAATTAGTAGGGTGGGATTTATCCCACCATAACATAGGGATTTCTAATAATAGGTAATATTCATAACTAGGTTTTACAAATTATTGTGCAAAATATTTACTTCCTTTTATCTTTGTATAGAAGTTATCAATCTTTCTTATAAATCAAACTAAGTAGTGCAGGTAACAAAACTAAATCAAGTAGTAATGCTAAATTTAGTGCTACAATTGTTACAATTGCAAAATGGACATTTGGCATAAAGCTACTTATTAAAAATATAGCAAATGTAAAAGATAAAATTAGTGTAGTTAAAATCATTGCATTTCCACTTGAGCTTATTACATAATCTATACTCTCCTCGAAGTTTTTTGTTTTTATAGCATCTAAAAATTTATTAAAAAAGTGTATTGTATCATCTACCGCAATTCCTAAAATTACAGCTGCACTTATAGCAACGCCAATATCAATATTTATACCCATATATCCCATAACACCAGCTACTAATATAATTGGTGCTATATTTGGCAATACAAATAGTAAAAGAAGTTTTAAATCTCTAAATAGTAGCAGCATTGCAAATGTTACAATAGCAATAGTAGCTAAAATAGAGTTTACAAGAGTTTTTGTTACATCTCTTTGCATATAGGTAAATATAGTAGTTTGCCCCTCTACTGAAGCTTTATATTTACTATTTTTACTCCACCAATCTTCTATAAATTTTATCAATTTTAAATCTTTTGATGTCTCTTGTGAGTTGGTATTTATTGTTATTTTAATATATCTACTATCTTTGCTTACTAATTCATTAAAATTTTTTGAGTTGTTTTTATAAAAATTAATGTAAGTTTTTATACTCATGTTAGAGTTTGGCAGTTTATTTGAAGATGTTATTTTTTTATTAACATCTTCTATTAAATCTGCTATACTAAGAGTATTTCTAACCTCTTTGTGGCTTTTTTTAATTGTTTTTTCAAACTCTAATATTTTTTTTACAAATTTTGGATTATATATGCCATTTACTTCATTTGAGTCTATAACAATATCATAAACAAAAGAGCCTGTAATATTTTTTTGCAAAAAGTTGCTACCACTTCTAACTATAGTATCTTTAGCAAAGTAGTTTAAAGAGTTGCTATCAACTTTTATATATCTTATACCATAAGCCAAAATAGCTATTAAAATCACAAATATAGATAAAATCTTTTTATTATTTTTAGCAATAAACTCTCCATAACCAGATATTTTAGAAAAATCTAAAAATGTAATATTTTTTACTTTATAACTATCTTTTAGCATCAATATAATTGCTGGAGCTAAAGTAACACTAAAAATAAATGCCAAAATAGCACCTGAACTTATTGCAATGCCAAGTGTTGAAATTGGCACAATTTTACTAAAAGCTAGTGTAGCAAAGCCAATAGCAGTGGTAATAGATGTCATAACAATTGGTGTAAAATTTTTATTTAAAGCAAAATATAGTGCCTCTTTTGTGCCGTAATTTTTTTGTTTATAATATATCCAAGCCATATAAAGATGCAACGAACTAGCAATTGCAATTGCAGAGATAAAAGCTGGTATATTTACTGTAAAATTATTTAATTTATAACCAAGCATTAGTTGCATACCAAGCACAATTAAAAATGTATATACAATTACAATTGATGGCACTATTATACCTATTATATCTCTAAATAAAATAGCTAATAGTAAAACTACACAAATAACTGCTAATGGCATAAGTTTTATAGCATCACTTTTAGCAACACTAACTAATGAGGCTGTAACACTTGGAACTCCACTTATATAAATCTTATAGCCACTACTCTTCTCATACTTTTGTTTTAAATTTTTAAGCTTATTAAAAATATCTACATTTAGCTCTTTATTTTTACTTTTATCTACTAGAGATACTACTATAAGGGTGGTTTTAGCATCTTTACTTAAGAGTGTGCTAGTAACTATTTTGTTTTTTAATGCTCTTTTTTTAGAAATAAAAAAATTATCTTCATCTATAATATTTACTCTTTTTATGCCATTATTTAAAAGCAAAGTTTTAAAATTTAGTATTGAATCTACTCTTTTTACTCCATCTAATTTAACGCACTCATTAGTTAAACTTTTTATTAAGTTTATAGCTTTTTTATTAAAGATGCTATTTTTATCTTTAAATGCAATAATAAAAGTTTCATCATTTCCAAACATATCTCTAAAATTATCATAATCTTTTATAATTTTAGACTCTTTATTAAACCACACTCTATAACTTCCATCAAATGCAATATCTTTTATAGCTATTGCAAAAAATGCTGTAATAATAGTT
>JAMONW010000080.1 GCA_027066355.1 Campylobacteraceae bacterium | reverse complement strand
AAAGATTTAACTCTAAAGTATGAACTTTACGAAAAAGAGGGAGTTGAATATTATATTATTGTAGATGGAGATGATAAAATAGCAAAAGTATATAAATTAAAAGATGGAAAATATATAAAAGCAATAGATGCACACAGTGAAGTAGTAGAGTTTAATTTAAAAGAGTGCAGTTTTGAGTTTGATTTTTCTAAGATTTGGTAGCTATTAGTAAAATAGCAATTATTGGAATAGAGATAATAATCCAAGTTAATAAAAAACTTTTTCTATTTCCGTTTATATTTATTTTATCATAAAATTGTAAATAAAGATAATTATTATTTCATTATGAAATATTACTTTTAAAAACAAACCCTCTATCAAGCCCGGCTAAATCTTTGTAAAATTCTAAATTACCACTTAAACCTATCTCTTTAGCATACTTAGCAATTTGTTCTTTTTGGTTATATCCCATTTCGCAGATAGCAAAAGGAATATTTTTTAATTTAATTAAACCTAAGATGTTAAATAGTATCTCTAAACCTTTGTTGGGTGCAAAAAGGGCTGTGTGTGGCTCGAAGTTGGCTACATTTGCTTCTAATTTTACATCTGGATCAATATATGGAGGGTTGCTAATAAGAAGCTCTGGAGTATTTAAGCAATCTAGCATTGAGCAGTTATACACACTTATTTTATCTTCTAAATGAAAAGCTTTTATATTTTTATTTGCTATTTTAATTGCACTTTTGCTTATATCACTAGCCTCTATAAAAACATTGCACTTTTTTGCTATTGCTATACTAAGTGCGCCACTTCCTATGCCAATTTCGGCTATATTTTTAATATTGTGTTTTTTAATAAGTTTAATTGCCTTTTCAACCAAAATTTCGCTCTCTGGGCGAGGAATTAAAGCGCCTTTATCAATAAATAGTTCAAAATCCCAAAAGCTAACTTTGTTTGTAATATACTCTATTGGTTCATGGTTTTTGCGTCTATTAATTAGCTCTTTAAATTTTATCTCATCTATCTCTAAATTATCATTTAAAATTAAAAACTCTCGTTTGCAATCTAAAAGATGGCTTAACAAAATCTCTACTTCTAAGCGAGGGCGTTCAAAGGCTTTTAGCTCTTTTGTAGCCCAGTTTATAGCTTCTTGTATATTCATTCTTTCTCTTTTATTTTAAAATTATAAATCAAATTTTTCAACTCTTTGGATAATCTAAAGTTATTTATTTCAGCTTGTTTTATTATATCAATAGCTTTTTCTTTACTAATTATATTTTTCTCTATTAGTTTTAATATTATACCAATAAATCCTATTATTTTTATATTGAGCGATTTGGCTATTGCTCTTCCTTTTTTCTCATCAATTATTAGTGGCAAATCTATTTTTTTTGCAAGTGCAATTGATTCAGACTCTCCTATATCAAGTCTTTTTAAAAGCATTTCAATTCTGCTATCTTTGGTAATTTTTACTATTTTCATATATCTTTTTGTTATGTATGAATCTATTAACTCTTTATGGGCTATGCTAGAAGTAATTTCTGCATATACTGCATTAGTTATAATAATCTCTTTAAATAATTTAAACAAAAGTGAAAAGTTATTTGTATCTAATAAAAGTATAAGTGTAGAGCTATCAACAATTACTATTTTCATAACTCTTTAAAATCTATTAATTCATCTTCTACATCTTTTGTATTATAGTCTATTACAGGCATATCAAGAGATGCAAACATCTCTCTTAATTTATCTTTTTTTATATTTAAAAGTTCTGCCAATTTTCCGAAAGATATTTCATTATTTTTATAAAGATTAAAGTATAAAATCTCTTTTAAGCTTTGATTTTTTATGCTATTATCTATTGGTAATGTTACACCTATTGGTTTATTATGTTTTGTAACAAATACAAGTTCACCATTTGTTAAAAAATTTGTCATAGTTGATGGATTATTCTTTAAATCTCTTATTGATACACTCTTCATTTTATACCTTTTACTACACTTTATAGGAATAATTATATCTAAAAATAGAAAAGTTGTCAAAATAAAGAGCTAAAAAGTTGCATATGCTTTTAGCCTAATTAGACAAAATTTATAAAATTCTATCTAATTACTATTTCAAAAATCCCAAAATTACGCTGTCATCATTTTTGCTATCTTCATAGCCCAACGCTTTTAAGCGCTCTAATACTGGTGGGTGAGTGTAGTAGAAAAATATATAAATTGGGTGCGATTTGGGGAAGGCTTTATTTTCATTAACAAGCTTTAAAAGCGCTCTAATTAAGTTTGTTTTTCCACCAATTTTAGCCCCAAATTTATCTGCCTCATACTCATTATGGCGACTAATTAAGCCCATTATTGGCATATAAATAAAGCTAAATAGTGGCAATATTAGCATAATTAGAGCCAATTTCGCCCCAGCTGTTGGCACAACTCCCATATTCAAAAATAGACTCTCTGGTAAATTGCCAACACTAAAAAATACTACAAATAAAAATACTCCTATAGTTGCAATATTTTTATATATATCTTTGTGGCTATAGTGTCCTAACTCATGCCCTAATATTGCAATTATTTCATCTTTATCAAGCTTCTCTATAAGTGTAT
This sequence comes from Campylobacteraceae bacterium, assembly GCA_027066355.1. GTDB lineage: Bacteria > Campylobacterota > Campylobacteria > Campylobacterales > Sulfurovaceae > JAADEQ01. Next base: position 11,584 of record JAMONW010000080.1, on the reverse strand, counting down.
CAAAAAGCACCACTCTTTTAGACTTTCCAAGCCCACCAAAATAGGCATTTAGTCGGCTATCTCTTTTACTTGCATCTATTGTAAATACGCCATCACTACTTAAGCCAACCTTCTTTAAAATACCCTCAATTGAGCCTTTTAACTCCTCATCTTCTAGTGGCTTAAACTTATTAAATAGTGGTGCAATTAGCGTTGGGTATAGCATATTAACCAAAACTATAAAAATAAATACCACCACAAAACTATATAACCACCATTTGCTATAGTTTTCCATAAAATAGATTATTATAGCAAAAATAACTCCACCAAAAACAAGCGTTAATATAGCACTTTTAATTGTATCTATAATATAAAGCTTTGGTGTAGTTTTGCTAAAATGAAACGACTTATCAAGCTTAAAAGTTTTATAAATATCAAGTGGTAAAGTTACTATAAAATTAAGTGCTAAAAAACCAAAAATAAATAGTAAATTTGAGTAAATTGTATTATCTATTCCTGTAATCTTTTGAAGCCATGCAAATCCACCAAACACCCAAAATAGAAATAGCATATACTCAATAAAACTCTCAACAATTGAGAGCCTCTCTTTTTTAATAGCATAATTACCTGCTACTACATATTTTGCCGGAGTTAAAAGCACAGCATCCTCTCTTTTTGTATCTGTTACATACCCTATTTGCATAACACTTACATATATTTTTATTGCAATATATAGTGTAAATAGTGCCATTAATATTGTCATTTTATTGTTCCTTATATTAGACTTTTTGAGTTAATATATCAAATTCGACTTAAGTTTTGGTAAAATACGGTAATTTTTTATTTTAGGGTTTGATAATGGCATTTATAGATATGTATGATATTAAGAAAAGATATGATGTTAAGCAAATTTTTGATGGGCTTGATTTTCATATTGAGCAAGGAGAGAGAGTTGCCATAATTGGGCAAAATGGCTGTGGTAAATCTACTCTGCTTAAATTAGCAGTTGGTTTAGAAGAGCCAGATGATGGCAAAGTTATAAGAGATAGCTCAATTGAAATAGCAATGCTTAGCCAAATGCCCTCTTTTAAAGAGGGTGCAACTGTAAAAGAGGCTATTGAGAGTGAGTTAGGTGAGCTAAAAGCTGCGCAACAAAGATACCAAACCCTAAGCCAAGAGATTGGCAAAAATCCAGATGATAAAACACTATTAAAAGAACACGAAAATTTAAGTGCCTATTTAGACCACCACAACGCTTGGGATTTAACAAATAAAATAGAAAGAGCTTTGCAAGAATTTAAACTAAAAGAGTATGAAAATAGATTAGTTAGCTCACTATCAGGTGGAGAGCAGCGCCGTGTTGCTTTGGCATCTTTAATTCTTAAAAAGCCAGATTTACTTATTTTAGATGAGCCTACAAACCACCTTGATGTATATATGGTAGAGTTTTTAGAAGATATTTTACTAAAAGAGAAGTTTACTTTGCTTTTAATTTCGCACGATAGATACTTTATAGATAAAATTGCAACTAGGATTGTAGAGGTAGAAGATTTTAAACTTGTTAACTACAAAGGTGGTTATGAAAGTTATTTACAACAAAAAGAGCAGAGATTGCACTCTATGCAAAAAGAGCATGAAAATTTACTAAGGTTACTAAAACGCGAAGAGGAGTGGTTGGCAAAAGGGGTTAGAGCTAGAGAAACAAGAAATCAAGGCAGAAAACGAAGAGTTTTTGAGCTTAGGGAACAAGCAAAGAAAAACCCAACTCTAATTCGCAAAATGAAAGTAGAGCTAGAACGCGAAAAAAAGAGTTGGAGAGGTGAAAAGATAGTAGCTAAAAAGAAGATGCTCTTTGAGATAGAAAACCTTAGCTACTCAATTGCAAATAAAAAGCTTATAGAAAACTTTACAACGCGCATTTTACAACGCGATAAAATTGCAATTGTAGGAGCAAACGGTAGTGGAAAATCAACACTACTTAAAATAATGCTAGGTCGCCTAAAGCCAGATAGTGGCAAAATAAAGCAAGGTGAGCTTAGCATTGGATATTTTGACCAACACAGAGAGATGCTAAAAGATGATGCCACGCTAATTGAAACCTTTTGCCCAGATGGTGGAGATAGAGTTATGGTAGAGGGCAAAAATATGCATGTTTTTGGATATTTAAAAAATTTCCTCTTTCCAAAAGAGTATTTGGATAAGAAGATTTTTCAATTAAGTGGTGGTGAGAAAAATAGGGTAGCACTTGCACTTTTGTTTACTAAAAAGTATGATTGTTTAATTTTAGATGAACCTACAAATGATTTAGATATTCAAACTATAAATATTTTAGAAGATAAGCTACTTAGCTTTCAGGGTGCTTTACTTTTTGTTAGCCACGATAGATATTTTGTTGATAAATTAGCTCAAAAACTATTTATATTTAAGGGCAATGGTGAAATAGAAGTTTCTTACCAAAGCTATAGCGAATATTTAGATATTGAAAAAGAGATAAAAAGTTTAGATGATTTTGAAAAAAGTTTAGATAAACTACAAGATGAGCCTGAAGTTAAAAAAGAGAAAAAACAGACTAAACTAAGCTATAAAGATAAAAGAGATTTAGAACTCTTACCACCTAAAATTGAGGAGTTAGAGGCTAAAATAGATGAGTTAAATGAGTGTTTAGCAAACCCTAATTGCTACAATCAAAAAGGGCTTAGTGAAGTTAGCAAAGAGCTAAATAACATTCAACAAGAGTATGAAGAGTTAAGTGAAAGATATTTAGAGATATTAGAACTTCAAGAAGAGTTAGAGGGGTAACTCTAGCTCTTTAAATTCCAAAAACTTCTACTAAAATAAATTAAAAAAATATATAAATATAATAAATAAAAATAATTAAATATTTAACTTATTTATAACAATAACTTAAAATTAAATTAAGTGATAATTATAGTTACAAAGCTTAAATAATCTGACTAATATTGATATAAATCAATTGTATTATTCAATAAAAATGATAACATTATACATCCCTACTTATTATCAGGAGGTTTATATGGGAATTAACAGAAGAGATTTTTTGAAAAGCTCAGCTGCAGTAGCAGCTGCTAGTGCGGTTGGAATTAGCGTTCCTGAGAGTGCAAAAGCAGCAGCTAATGAAGCCGAGCAAGGGTGGCGTTGGGACAAGGCTCCTTGTAGATTCTGCGGAACTGGTTGTGGTATTATGCTTGCAACTAAAGGTGGCAAAATAGTTGCGGTAAAAGGCGACCCTGCTGCTCCAGTAAACAGAGGTCTTAACTGTATTAAAGGTTACTTTAATGCAAAAATTATGTATGGTGCAGATAGACTTACTCAACCACTTTTAAGAATGAATGAAAAGGGTGAGTTTGATAAAAAAGGTAAGTTTAAGCCAGTATCTTGGAAAAGAGCATTTGATGAGATGGAAAAACATATCAGAAAAGCTCTTAAAGAAAAAGGTCCAGAAGGTGTAGCAGTATTTGGTTCTGGACAATATACCATTATGGAAGGCTATGCGGCTCAAAAAATGGTAAAAGGTGGTTTTAGAGGTAATGCAATTGACCCAAATGCTAGACACTGTATGGCAAGTGCGGTTGTTGGCTTTTATCAAACATTTGGTATTGATGAACCTAGTGGATGCTATGATGATATTGAGCTAACTGATACTATTGTAGCTTGGGGTTCAAATATGGCAGAGATGCACCCAATTTTATGGTCAAGAGTTACTGATAGAAAACTAAGCGATCCAGATAGAGTAAAAGTTATAAATATTCAAACTTATACTCACAGAAGTTGTGATTTAAGTGATTTTAATATTATCTTTAGACCAAATACAGATTTAGCTCTTTGGAACTATATTGCTCGTGAAATTGTAACAAGAGATAAAAAAGGTGGCGGTAAAGAAGATATTATAGATTGGGATTTTGTTAAAAAACATATTGTATTTACTGTAGGTCCAGTTAATATTGGTTACGGTATGAGAAGAGCTGGTGAGAAATCATTGACTCCTGTAAATCCTGACGGTAGCGCTGGTAAATATAGTGCAAAAGAGATGAAAATCATTAATAAAGAGATGGAGAAAAAAGTTGGTAAACTAGAAGCTCCAGCATTAGCGCCTTATGGTTACAAAGAGGGCGATACAATGAAAAACACTGCAGGAACTCTTGCTCACTGGATGATTAGCTTTGAAGAGTATAAAAAATCACTAGAGCCATTTACTCTTGATTATGTTGCAAGTATTGCAAAAGGTGATCCAGATGAGAGTATAGAGAGCTTTAAGAAAAAGCTAAAAATGTTAGCAGACCTTTATATTGAAAAAGATAGAAAAGTTGTAAGTTTCTGGACAATGGGTATGAACCAACATACTCGTGGAACTTGGGTAAATACACTTAGTTATAATGTTCACTTTATGCTTAATAAACAAGCAAAACCAGGTAGTGGAGCATTCTCACTAACAGGTCAACCAAGTGCATGTGGAACAGCAAGAGAGGTTGGAACATTCTGTCATAGACTTCCAGCAGACTTAATGGTTAAAAACCCTAAACATAGAGCAAAAACAGAGAAAAAATGGATGATTCCAGAAGGAACTATCAATCCAGTTGGTAAACAACATATTGTTGCAATCCATAGAGGATTAGAAGATGGTTTAGTAAAATTTGCTTGGGTTAATGTTTGTAATGCATTCCAAGATACTGCAAATGCAAACCATTGGATTAAAGCAGCAAGAGAGATGGATAACTTTATTGTTACTTCAGATGGTTACCCAGGAATTTCTGCAATGGTATCTGACTTAGTTCTACCAAGTGCTATGATTTATGAAAAATGGGGTGGCTATGGTAATGCTGAGAGAAGAACTCAACTTTGGAAACAACAAGTAGTTCCAGTTGGTCAGGCAATGAGCGATACTTGGCAATGGGTAGAGCTATCAAAAAGATTTACAGTTAAAGATCTTTGGGGTGAATATGCACCAAGTGGACCTCGTAAAAAACCTCTTCCTAGCGTTATTGAAGCTGCTAAGAAAATGGGATATAAAGAAGATACAACTATGTATGAAATCCTATTTGCAAATAAAGAGGCTAAAAAATATACAATTGATGATCCACTACTAAAAGGATTTGATGATTCTGATAGTTTAGGAGATAATAGAAAAATAATTGGTAGTGATGGTAAAGAGTGGAAAGGTTATGGATTCTTTATTCATAAGTATCTATTTGAAGAATATGCTTGGTTTGGTAGAGGACATGGACACGACCTTGCTCCATTTGATGTTTATCATAAAGTAAGAGGACTTAAATGGCCAGTTGTTGATGGTAAAGAGACTGCTTGGAGATTTAATGTTAAGTATGACCCATATGCAGCAAAAGCAAACCCAGGTGGTGATTTTGCATTCTATGGACCACTTGCTAAAAAACTATTTAGTGGAACACTGACTAAACCAGATAAAAAAGCAGGTAAAACGCCAATTCCAAATAAAGCAAAAATATTTGCAAGACCATATATGGATCCACCAGAAATGCCAGATAAAGAGTATGATACTTGGTTATGCACAGGTCGTGTGCTTGAGCATTGGCATAGTGGAACAATGACAATGAGAGTTCCAGAACTATTCCGTGCAGTTCCAGAAGCTCTTTGTTATATGCACCCTAAAGATGCACAAAAACATGGAGTAAAAAGAGGAGAACTTGTTTGGGTAGAGTCTCGTCGTGGTAAAGTAAAAGCAAGAGTAGAAACAAGAGGAAGAAACAGACCTCCAAGAGGTTTAGTATTTGTGCCTTGGTTTGATGAAAAAGTATTTATCAATAAAGTTACTCTTGATGCAACTTGTCCTATGAGTAAACAAACAGACTATAAAAAGTGTGCTGTAAAAATTACAAAAGCATAAGTTAAGGCAAGAAAATGGCAGATAAAAAAAAGGTAGAAATTAGTAGCAGAAGACGCTTCTTTACTAATATTGCACATAATGTTGGTCTTGGTGCTATGGGGACTTTGCTTTTAGCAGGTTATGCACAAAAAGCAAAAAGTAGCCCACTTACACTTAGACCTCCTGCAGCTCTAGGCGAAGCAGATTTTATTAAAACCTGTATAAAGTGTGGGCTTTGTGCTGAGGCTTGTGTAAACAGACCACAAAATAGGGATAAAGAGGGTAACCAAAAAAAAGGAACACTAAAGATGGCAAAAGCTAACGATAGTGTAACTATTGGAACACCTTTTTTTACCCCTAGAGATGTGCCATGTTTTATGTGTGATGACATACCTTGTGTTCCTGTCTGCCCATCTGGAGCTTTAGATATAAATAAAGTAACAAACCCAAAAACTAAAAAACTTGATTTTAAAATGATGGATATGGGAGTAGCAGTTGTAGATGTTCACTCTTGTATCGCATTTTGGGGGTTACAGTGCGATGCATGTTATCGTGCTTGTCCACTTTTAGATGAGGCTATAAAGTTACAATACAATAGAAATAGCAGAACTGGAAAACATGCATTTTTAGAGCCTGTTATTAACCCAGATGTATGCACAGGTTGTGGGCTTTGTGAAAAGGCATGTGTAACTGAAAAACCAGCTATTTTTGTTCTACCAAGAGAAGTAGCACAAGGTAAGCCAGGTGATCATTATGTTCGTGGTTGGGATAAAAAAGATCAACAAAGAGTTAAAGACAGAAAAGCATCTGATATTAAAACAGAAGATGAAAGAAGTAGTAAAACTCCAGTTGATTACTTAAATAAAGGATTGGAGTATTAAGATGAAATTTTCAAATATCAAATATCTAATTCTTAGAAGAGTATCTCAACTAACTATAATGTTTTTATATTTTGCTGCAAATGTGTGGGGTTGGAAGATACTACAAGGTAACTTATCGACCTCCACTATATTTAGCAAAATTCCACTAAGCGATCCTTTTGCTCTACTTCAGATGTTGGCAGCTGGTGCAGTTGTAGGAGTAAATGTTCTAATTGGAGCATTAATTATCTCAATTTTTTATGGTTTAATTGGTGGTCGTGCATTTTGTAGTTGGGTTTGTCCTATAAATATGGTTACAGATTTGGCAGCTTGGCTTAGACGAAAACTATATATAGATAAAATAGAGAGAAAGGTTTGGATTAGTAGAAACATTCGTTACTATACAATAGTCATTGCTTTAATTGTTTCAGCAATTACTGGTTTAGCAGCATTTGAAGTGATTAATCCAATAACAATACTAAACAGAAATATCATTTATGGAATTAATATTATAAACAATACAACAGTTGTTGCACTTGGTGCAGGGCTTGGCTTTGTATTGGTTATATTCTTATTTGATCTTTTTGTTGTTAAAAATGGTTGGTGTGGACATATTTGTCCAGTTGGTGGAACTTATTCATTAATTGGTAAGTTCTCTCTACTTAGAGTTAAACATACAAGCGAAAACTGCACACTTTGTATGAAGTGTAAAGAGGTTTGTCCTGAGAGTCAAGTATTACATATGATAGGAAAAGACTCAATAACTGTAAATGATATTGAATGCACCAATTGTGGTAGATGTATAGATGTTTGCGATGATGATGCCCTTGGCTTTAGCATTGGCAAATATATAAAGAAGGAAAAAGCTAAGAGCTAAAAAGCTTAGAGCTTTTTTACAGATAAGTCAAAAACACAAAGCGAGAGAGTCCTCTGCCAAAGAGAACTCAGCGTTAGCCAAGCTTAGGGGCTTTGCTCCTTTGCTGTCCTAATAAAAAAAGAGTTCAAAGAACTCAAAAGCGCAAGGCGCGAGAGGCCTCTGCTGAAGAGAACTCAGCGTTAGCGTAGGTAAAGGGGCTTTGCTCCTTTACCGTCCTAATAAAAAAAAGAAGGAGTCAAAATGATTAAAAAATTACTGATTGGTTCAATCATTGCAAGTGGTGCAATATATGCTGCAAGTGTATCAGCATGTGTTGGTTGCCACGGTGCTAGTTTTGAAAAAAAAGCACTTGGAGTTTCAAAGGTTGTAAAAGATATGAGCAAAGAAGATATAATCAAAGCTCTAAAAGGTTACAAAGCTGGAACTTATGGAGGCGCACAAAAAGGTTTGATGAAAGGGCAAGTTGCATCACTTAGTGATAAAGATATTGAAGATATTGCCAATATGATTAAAAGCGGTGCAAAAGCTTCTCCTGCAGCAAAAGCTCCAGCAAAAAAAGAGGGTGTTAAAGAGCTAAGCAATGATGGGCAGTATAAAGCACCAGATTTAAAAAAACCAGTTGATGCAACTGAACTTGGCTTAAGAAAAGCATCTTTAGATGATAGCAAAGTAGCACCACCTGAAGTAAAATTTGATGCTCCAGCACCTGGTTCTGCACAAAGAATAGAGAGAAGTTATGTAAATGCTCCTCCACTAATTCCACACAGTGTAGATGGATTATTACCAATTACAATCAAAAGAAATGCTTGTTTGGGTTGTCATATGCCAGATAAAGCAAAAGCAGTTGGTGCAACACCTATTCCACCTTCACACTTTATGGATTATAGACCAAATACCAAAATTGCTAAAGATGGCGCTATTGAAAAAAATGGTAAAATTATTAAAAATACAAGTGATGTAAAAGTTGTTCAAAAGAAACTTAAAAAATTGTATGCAGGAAGATATAACTGTTCTCAATGTCATGTTCCTCAAGCAAATGTAAAACCACTTGTTAAAAATAACTTTAAACCAGACTTTACAGATAAAAAATTAAAAGAGAAATCTAATTTAGTTGATGTAATTGATCAAGGTGTTAAATAGTGGCGAGTAGAAGAGAGTTTTTTAAAACTCTTGCTTCGCCTATTAGTGAAGCAAAAGAGAAAAAAATATCACTATACCTAAGACCACCATACTATAAAGATATAGATATTTTTGATAAAGAGTGTATAAATTGCGAAAGCAAAGCGTGTGCCAGTGCTTGTGATGAAGATATTATTATCATTGAAGCAAAAGGAACACCAATACTAAATTTTACAAATAGTGGATGCACCTTTTGTCAAGAGTGTGCTAATGTTTGCGAAACAAATGTTTTAAATATTGAAGATAAAAAAGATAAAATTAATGCTATAATTATAATCAACAAAGAGAAATGTATGTCGCATAATGGTAGTATCTGCTTCTCATGCAAAGAACCATGCTTAGATGATGCTATTCTTTTTAAAGGTATGTTTGAGCCAATTATAGATATGGATAGATGCACAAGTTGTGGTTTTTGTATTGGTAGATGCCCTACAAATGCTATAGAATACACAATAAAATAGGAGTTAAAATGTTAAAAATAGATATAGAAAAAAATTATCCTAATATTTACTCAAAATTAGATGAAATAGATAAAGATTTAGATGAACTTAGATACTTTGTTGTTGTAGATGAAAATTATGCTGATATAGATGATGAAGAGTTAGATGTTTTTGACCCTCAAGATTATAACTACTTAGTCTATATTACAGAGAGATTATCAAATATACTTACAGAAGATGGTTTAAAAAAGCTCTACTTAACACTTGATAACGGTGTTGATTTTATTGAAAATTTCTTAGGTTCAGAAGAGGATTTATATGGTATTAAAAGTGATCTAAGTGAAGATGAATTAGCAACTAAAATAGTTGAAATTGCAGAAAATATTTTAAAGGATATAAGTTGAAATATATACTATATGTAGCTTTATTTATTAACTTAATATATGCTCAAGATATTAAACCTTTTTTGAAAATTGATACAAATTTTGTTGTAAAAGATTTAGCACTTGGTAAAGAGAATGAAATTGTAATTGGAACAACTGCAAGTGAAGTTCAAATATACAACTATAAAGATAAAAATTTTACAAAAATTATCAAAATTCCTAAAATAAAAGATTTTATGGGTGATACAATTAATGCAAGTATATCTTGTGTTGATTACTACAATGGAAAATATTTAATGCTTAGTGATAGTGGAATTGGTGGATATAGCGATTTAAGAATAAACGAAAATAATAAAACTATTGATATATTTACAGAAAAAAACAGATATGCAATTGTAGAAGCTAAATTTATTGATGATAATAATATATTACTTGGCTTTTTGAGTAATGAAGTAGCCTTATATAACTTAAAAGATAAAAAAATTATTTACAGAAAACAACTCTCTGAATCTAAATTTTCACATTTTGCTTTAAATAAAAAAAGAGATTTAGCTACATTTGCTTGTGAGAGTGGAGAGATTACTGTTTTAAAGCCACTTAGTGGTGATATAGTTACTAAACTTAGCGGATTAAATGTAGATAACATATTTGATGTTGATATAAAAGCTAATATCGTTTCTTGTGCTGGAAAAGATAGAAGAGCATCTTGGTATGACATAAATACAAAAAAAGGTGATTATATTCAAGGTAAGTTTTTTGTATATGCAACTGCATTAAGTCCAGATGGTTCACTTGGGGCTTTTGCATTAGATGAAGCAAATAATATTTATATTTATAATCTATTTACAAAAAGTTTAAAATATAAATTAATTGGGCAAAAAAGCACCTTAAATAGAATTATTTATAAAGATGATAATACAATATTTAGCGCAAGTAATGATAATATTGTTATAATGTGGAAACTTAAATAGTTTTTGCAACACAAAAAGCTAAAAGCATAATGAAAAAATTTTAAGGAGTAAAAATGAATATTTCAAGTATAGTAGTTCAGTGCAAACAAGAGCATTATGATAAAGTGCAAGAGTGGTGCGAAAATAGTGAAATTTGTGATTTTCACTTTGGCGATAAAGAAAAAGGTAAAATTATTGTAACTATTGAGGGCGAAGATGTAGGAGAAGAGATAGAAAAACTAAAACAAATTCAAGCTGCCCCATACATAATTGCTGCTGATATGATGATGACTTACCAAGAAGATATGCTAGATGAAGAGATTAAAAATTTAGAAAAAACAGAACCTACAAAATGGTTAAATCAAGATAATTTAAGAGCTGAAGATATAGTTTATAAAGGCGATTTAAAGAAAAAAGATATTTAATGCACATCTAAAATCACTATAAATGCCATTAAATTAAGGGTTTATAACAAAAATAGAAAAAAATCAATATTTCGTTACCCTAAATTTATTTTGGGGTCTAGTTTTTATTCCATAAAATACTACTAAACATATAAACAATTATAATAAGATTCCAAAATTATTCAAAATAAAAGATATAGAACTATATTAAAAAAGTATTAGAATTGATATAAAATTCTCTGTTTAATGGCACAATAGATGTGGCGATTAAATATAGGGTTAAACCTCTATATCACTAAGCCACTGTTCTAAAATTTTAATTTGCTCTTTTGCTCTTTTAGTTGCAGTGCCACCAAAGCTATCTCTTGCATTCATAGAGTTTCTTATATTTAAAACATCTATTGCATCCTCTTTGAAGCGACTATCTATACTATTTAGCTCTTCATAAGTTAATTCGCTTATATCTTTACCAAGTTTTTCTGCTTGATTTACAATATCTCCAACTAAATGATAAGCATCTCGAAAAGGCATATTAAGATTTTTTACCATATAGTCTGCTAAATCTGTTGCGCTTAAATGCCCTACTCTACAAGCTCTTTTCATATTTTCTCTATTTACTTGCATCTCATCTATCATCTCTTTTAAAACCATTAGT
>JAMONW010000079.1 GCA_027066355.1 Campylobacteraceae bacterium | reverse complement strand
TATATTACTCAAAAACAATCCAAATACATTGGCTAAAAATATTGTAAAGGGATTAAATGTTTTAAGAACAGAACAAAACTCTAACGCAATTAAAATTGAGTATGAAGATACCACTCCACAAAGAGCGCAAAAGTATGTAAATGCAGTAGCAGATGCCTATATTGAGCAAAATATAGAGTTTAAAACACAAGAGGCAACAAAAAAATTAGAGTTTATAAACAAACAGTTGGCTCAAATTACAGGCTCACTGCAAGAATCAACTGGAAAATTAGAAGATTTTCAAACTAAACAAAACTTTGTAGATGCAAACCAAAAAGTTAATCAGCTAATTAAAAATAGCTCTAGTATATCATCATCTTTGCAGCAATTAAAGCTACAAAGAGAGATACTTCAATCTCTATATAACCAAGTTAAAAATGGCGATGATATAGACTCTATTGCTATTGTTGGCTTTGATAGTAAAAACAGTCCATTAATAGATATGATAACAAGACTTCAACAAGCAATTGTAGAGAGAAAATCTCTATTAGAAACTTATACAATTCACCATCCAGAAGTTATAAAATATACAAGAGTTATAAATCAACTAAAGCGCTCTATTTCAAAAACACTTCAAACATCTCTTAGAGTCTTAAATAAAAAAATTGCATACAATCAGCAACTTTTACAAAGAGAAGATGCTGAATTAAGCAGTTTACCTAAAAAAGAGAGAATTTTTAGTAACCTTAAAAGAGATTATTTGGTAAATGAAAAAATCTATAACTATCTATTAGAGAAAAAATCTGAAATTACACTAATTAAAGAGTCAACAATTAGTAATAACAGAGTAATTGATTATGCAACTTTACAAACAAAACCTATTAAACCTAAAAGATTATTAATAGTTGTATTAGGCTTTATATTAGGCTTGGGGCTTGGTATAATTTATGCATATATTAAAAATCTATCTAGCACAAGAGTAGTAGATGAGTATGATATAGAGCATTTAGCACAAGAAAATATATCAGCTCATATACCTCACTTAAAAGCTTTAAAAATTGGAGAAGTTGCTGTTTATAAAAACTTAAAATCTGACTTTACAGAAGCATTTAGAAACCTAAGAACTGAGTTGAGATTTTTGATAAATGATAATAAAAAATCCCATATTTTTATGGTTACATCTACTCAAAAAGATGATGGTAAAAGCACAGTTGCTGTAAATTTAGCTGCAATTTTAGGCTTATCTAGCAAAAGTGTGGTTTTAGTGGACTTAAATTTAAGAGAACCAATACTACATAAATTTGCTCATGTTAGCAACACTATTGGTGTTACAAACTATCTAAATGCAGAAACAAGTTTTATTAAAATTGTTCAAACAAATATATTTAAGAATGTTGATATAATTACCTCTGGAAGTAGCAGTAATATTCCAAGTGAGTTAATAGATAGTCAAAGATTTAAAGATTTTATAGAAAAACTAAAAAGCTATTATGATTATATTATATTTGATACTGCATCTATAGAGAAGTATTCTGAAACAAAGATAATATCTTCATATTCAGACTTAGCTATTCATATTGTAAGAGCAAATCATACAAAAAAAGAGAATTTAATATCTTTGGAAAATCTATATAAAAAACTCAATAAAAGATTTACCATTGTTTTAAATGACAGTAGCAAAATAGTTAAAGATTAATATTTTCTTTTGTCATATATTGGGAGTAAAGCTGAGTAATTAGATAAAATTTAGAGATAAAATTAGGAGATAAAATGAAAAAAGTATTAATAGTTTTTGGAACAAGACCAGAAGCAATAAAAATGGCACCAGTTGTTAAAGCTTTTCAAAATGAGAGTAGCACTTTTGATACAAAAGTGTGTGTAACTGCTCAACATAGAGAGATGCTTGATCAAGTTTTAGAACTATTTGAAATTAAGCCAGATTTCGATTTAGATATTATGAAAAGTGGGCAAGATTTATACGATATAACATCAAGAATTTTATTAAATATAAGAGATGTTTTAATAGAGTTTGAGCCAGATATTGTATTGGTTCATGGCGATACAACTACAACAATGGCTACCTCTTTAGCCTCATTTTATCACATAAACAGCAGTGGAAGTAGAGTTCTAGTTGGGCATGTAGAAGCTGGGCTTAGAACACACAATATCTATAGCCCTTGGCCAGAAGAGGCAAATAGACAAATTACTGGCATTTTAGCAAACTACCACTTTGCTCCAACAGATATTAGCAAAAATAATTTACTGCAAGAGGGAAAAGATAAAAATAGCATTATTGTTACAGGAAATACAGTAATTGATGCTCTATATTTAGCTCTAAATAAAATTAAAAATAGTAAAGAGTTAGAAGATAGAATTGTAAAACGCTTAAAAACCAAGTTACAAAAAAACGCATTTAAGCAAAGCGAAAATGCATACCAAAATTCTCAATTCTCAATTATAAATTCTAAATTTATTCTAGTAACTGGACACAGAAGAGAAAATTTTGGAGAAGGCTTTTTAAATATATGCGAAGCTCTAAAAGAGATAGCTTTAGAAAATAGTGATATTGATATTATCTATCCAGTTCACCTAAATCCAAATGTTCAAAAACCAGTATATGAGCTACTTAGTGAAGTTAAAAATATACACCTAATAGAGCCTTTACAGTATGAAGAGTTTATATACCTAATGGATAAATCATACTTTATTATTACTGATAGTGGAGGAGTGCAAGAAGAAGCGCCTAGCCTTGGAAAACCAGTATTAGTAATGCGCGATACCACAGAACGCCCAGAAGCCCTAAAGGCAGGAACTGTAAAACTTGTTGGAACAGATATTAATAAAATAGTTAAATACTCACAACTTTTGCTCAATAACAAAGAGGAGTATGAGCTTATGAGCAAAGCACATAATCCTTATGGAGATGGAAAAGCTGCTCAAAAAATCAAAGATTTTTTGAAATTGAAAGTTGAAAATTGATAATGGAGAATTTAGGATGAAAGAGAATATATTGCTTGATAAATCATTTAATTTTTCTATTAGAATAATAAATTTATATAAATATTTATCAAATAATAAAAAAGAGTATATTTTATCAAAACAACTTTTAAAATGTGGAACCTCAATTGGAGCAAATAT
>JAMONW010000078.1 GCA_027066355.1 Campylobacteraceae bacterium | reverse complement strand
ATAAATTTTTAAATTTTAAGTAACTCTCTTTAGCCTCTTTTTTATTTAGAATTTTTATACTTTTTTCTCTTTTTATAGCTGATTTTTTTGCAATATTTATATTGCTATCATCACCATATAAAAAAATAAATAAAAAAACTATCAAAAAAAGCATAATAAAAATTAAAACTATTTGAAATTTTCTCATATCTGCTTCTCTCTTTTTAATATAATTTTAACAAATATAAAAGATTTACTTCAGTTTCATTCAATTTTGAAATTTATTTATATTTTTAGTTTTAATTATGATAAAATGGCACTATTATTATAGAAAGGTTAAATTTGAAAATTGGGATTGTTACTTATGCCCTCTATATTGGTGGCGTAGAGATAGCTATTGAAACACTCACAAAACACTTTTTGAAGCTAGGATTAAGTGTTGATATTATAGAAGTTTCAAAAAGAGGCACTCAAGCACAAAGCTTCATAGAAAAAGGATACAGTGTCAAAACAATTCTAATTAAACCATTTGAAACTCGCAATAACTATGCCAAAAGATTAGCCAAAGAGTTTAATAAATATGATATTTTAATACTAAATAATGTCCCATTTGTTCACTATATGTTGGGTTTATTAAATAGCAAAACTACTATTTTACCAATTTTACACAATGTTAGCCAAGAGTCTTATAATAATTTGCTTATTAACAATAAAGAGTGGAACAAAGTAATTTGCGTAAGCCACACTTTAGAAAAAAGTTTAATAGATAAAAAAGAGATAAATCCAAATAAAATAGTAACTATACCAACTGGCGTAGATGTGCCTTCTAGCTTTCCAAAAATAGATACAAAAAAAGATTACTTTTCTCTACTATATGTAGGACGAATAGATGATGAATCAAAAGGTGTTTTACTTTTGCCAAAAATTATTAAAAAAGTTTTACAAAATCAAGAAGAGAAAATAGAGCTAAAAATAGTAGGAGATGGACCTTCAAAAGTAGCTTTAGAAAAGGAAATTAAAAATAGTAATCTTAGTAACTACATTAAATGCCTAGGCTCACTACCTCACGCTCAAGCAATCAAAGAGATGCAAAAGGCTGATTTACTAATTATGCCATCTTACCATGAGGGGCAAGGTTTAGTTTATCTTGAAGCGATGGCGCAGGGGTTAATACCTTTAGTTAGTAACCTTAAAGATAATACAAACTTAGTAATAAAAGATGCTAAAAATGGCTTTTTATGCCCTATTGGTGATATTGAGTGTTTTTCAGATAAAATAATCTATCTTCTAAATCACAAAGAGCAAATAGCACAAATTTCAAAAGAAGCATGGATAACAGCACAAAATGAGCTTAGTAGCCAAGTGATGACAAAAAGATACACTAAATTAATAGAAGATTTAAAAAATCAACAGATAAAACGCTCAAATAAACTAGAAAAAATCCCTTTTGGAAATTTGCCAAATTTTTTATATCAAATTATTCACCTTTTTATAAGAGTTAAAAATAAAATTATTAGAATTAAGGATAGTATATAATGGCACTAAAACACAATATTATTGCAAACTACATAGGCAGAGTATATCTTATAGTCATTGGTATTGTAATGGTGCCTTTTTATCTGCACTATTTAGGTGCTGAAGCTTATGGATTAGTTGGATTTAATGCACTTATAGATGGGTGGATGATTATGCTTGATTTAGGGCTTTCTCCTACAATTTCAAGAGAAGTTTCAAAAACTTTAGCAACAAATAAACCCAAAGAGAAAGAGAACTTTAAATACCTATTTCATAGTGTAGAGTTTATCTTTATAATTCTAAGTATTACTGCAATTGCTTCAATAGTTTTAGGTAGCAATTGGATTACAAATAGTTGGCTAAATGTTGAAAAATTAGATAAAAATTCAGTATCTTATGCAATTTCACTAATTGGAATAATGGTAGGGCTTAGATTTTTATCAATTTTATACAAAAGTGGAATTACTGCAAGTGAAGAGCAAGTTTGGTATAACAAAGCAAATATTACCCTAAGCTCCTTGCGTTATATTGGTGCATTTTTACTTATTAAATATATAAGCAATGACTTTAAACATTTTTTTGAGTATCTTTTAGCTATTGTTGTGCTTGAATTTATAGTTTACTCTTTTAAATTCTACTCCATTATGAATATTGGTGGCTTTAGATTATACTTCTCTTTAGAGAAGATAAAACCTATTATAAAATTTGCTATTAGCATAGGATATACAGGTGGAATTTGGATATTTATAACCCAACTAGATAAATTACTACTATCAAATATTTTACCGCTAAAAGAGTTTGGTTACTTTACAATAGTAGCTATAATTGCAAATGCAGTTATTCAAATTTCAGAACCTATTCACTATGCAATTTTACCAAGATTAACTGCTCTTTATAGTCAAAAAAAGATGCAAGAACTCTTTAAAACCTATAAAAACGCCACCTTACTACTTGCTATTGTAGCTTTTTCTGTCGGAGGAGTAGTTTCTATATATTCATATCAACTTTTATACTCTTGGACAGGAGATATAGAGGCTTCTAAATGGGGAAAAGATATTCTTTTTTGGTATGTTTTGGCAAACTCTCTTTTAGCACTTACTACTTTGCAAGTTTACTTACAAATTGCATATGGTAAACTAAAATTAAATGTTATATACCACACTATTGCACTATTTTTATACTCTCCACTAGTTTTTATAGTTGCTTATAACTATAGTGTTGTAAATATTGCACAACTTTGGTTTAGCTTTGTATTGCTAACTTTTATAGTTTGGATGCCAATAGTCCATAAAACTTTTGCACCAAAAATACACAAAGAGTGGTTATTTAAAATAATTTTACCAATTTTTATATCTACCTCAACTTACCTTTGGATATTAAATAGTTTAAACTTAGATTTTAGCCAAAATAGAGCAATACTATTTGCCACCCTACTCCTAATTGGCGCTGGTTTATTAGCAGTAAACTACCTTATATCAAGAGTTTTTTACTCTTTGAAGTAGTTGCTTAAAAAATAAAACAATACCAATTCTTAATCACTAATCCCCAATTCACCATTATAAAGTTGGGTTTTCTTTTAGGAAATATAACCTCTAGGGTGAGGCTAAAAGCCCCACTACCAAATTCCTTAATCTTTAATTCT
>JAMONW010000077.1 GCA_027066355.1 Campylobacteraceae bacterium | reverse complement strand
CTTCTTGCATCAAATCCTATTGCTACAATTTTTTCTCCACCAACTCTCTTACCCAAAAAATATCCAAGTTGCTCTACTAACTCTTGATTTAACTCTTCTTCATAAATTCCACGAATATCATACTCTCTAAAAATCGATTCAACTATCTGCATTAATTAGCCTTAAAAAAAATTGTATTATTTTACCATAAATTAGCTATTTATTAAATTTTATATCCATTTGGATTTTTGCTTTGCCAATTCCAAGCATCTTTACACATTTGCTCAATATCTCTTTTTGCTTCCCAGCCAAGCAGCTCTTTTGCATAACTTGGATTTGCATAACAAGAGGCAATATCTCCTGCTCTTCTTGGAGCAATTGTATATTTTACCTCTTTACCACTTGCTTTTTCAAAGGCTTTTACAACATCTAGCACTGAGTATCCTTTACCTGTGCCAAGATTAATTGCTTCTATCTTAAAATTATCTATTTTATCAAGTGCTTTAACATGCCCAAGAGCCAAATCGCTTACATGTATATAATCTCTCACACCTGTTCCATCATGCGTATCATAATCATCTCCAAATACATTTAAACAACTTAATTTTCCAACTGCTGTTTGGGTAATATATGGCATTAAATTATTTGGAATATCGTTTGGGTCTTCTCCTATAAGTCCACTTTCATGAGCGCCTACTGGATTAAAATATCTAAGCAATACAATATGCCAAGAGTTATCACTTGTGTAGAGATCTTTTAAAATCTCTTCAATAAAATATTTGCTTTTACCATAAGGATTTGTTAAACCAACTCCTGTTGGAAAACTCTCGCTAATTGGCACCTCTTTTGGGTCGCCATAAACTGTGGCAGATGAGCTAAAAATTATCTTTTTTACCCCAAACTCTTGCATAACTTGAAGTAGCTTTATAGTTCCATTTACATTGTTATCATAATATTTCAAAGGCTTTTGCACCGACTCGCCAACAGCCTTTAACCCTGCAAAATGGATAACACTATCTATACTAAATTGCTCAAAAAGCTCTTTTAACTTTGCCTTATCTCTAATATCACCCTCTATAAAATCAATACTTTTACCAATAATTTCTTCAACTCTTTTTAAAGCCTCTTTTGATGAATTAGATAAATTATCATAAACCACAAACTCATACCCAGCCCTATTTAACTCAACTAAAGTATGGCTACCTATATACCCCGCTCCACCTGTTATTAATACTCTATTTGCCATTTACTATCACCTTCTTTATAAATTCAGCAAAATCATCTCTGCTGTTTGGGCAGGTTGTTACCTTATAGTAGTTGTAGCCTATTTTTTTTGCTATGGCTTTGTGTTCAATATCTAGTTCAAAGATTGTTTCTGAGTTATCTATGCTAAAGGCTATTGGGAAAATTAGCACATTTAGGTTTGTTGGGTTTCTTAGGACATCTGCTAAGTTTGGCTCTAACCATGCGCCGTTACCTACTTTTGATTGATAGGCTAACTCTACTTCATTAAACTCTAAGCCATATTGGATTAATTGTTTTTTTAAAAGCTCTACATTTTTTTCTATCTCTTTTTGATATGGGTCGCCAGAGTTTATTATGCTCATTGGTAAGCCATGAGCTGAGATTATTAGCTTTATCTCTTTTGCATCATTATCGCCAAGAGCCTCTTTTATTAAATTGCTTTGGATTTTTATGTAATCTTGGTTGTTGTAGTATCTATCTATTATTGTAAATTTTGGGGTGTAGCTTAACTCTTTTGCTACTTCTAAAATGTCTTCAATTGATGATTTTGTGGTGGTGCTTGAGTAGTGTGGATACATTGAGAATAATACCACCTCTTGGATACCTTTGCTTTTTAGCTCTTGTAGTATCTCTTTTGCAAATGGTGGAACATAGCGCATAACTGGGTATGTAGGGGTGCTTGTAAGCTTTTGAACCTTAGAGCAAAGCTCTTTTGTAATCTCTAAAAGTGGCGATTTACCACCAATTGCTTTATAGTTTTCTTGTGCTTCAAAAAGGCGTTTTTTAACAATAATTTTGCCAATTAAACTACGCATAAATTTATTGGTTTGCAAAATATATTTATCTGCAAACATATTTTTTAAAAATAGTTCTACTTCATCTAAATTGCTTGGGCCACCCATATTTAGTAGCAATATTGCTTTACTCATTATAAAAATACCTACTTTTTTGAGTGTATATTACTCTATTTTTGCTGTAAATTTTAATTTTTTGACATAAATCATCATAGTTTTGCATCTATTTTGTTAAAATCTGTAAAAAAATAAGGATTATAATGGAGTATCCAAAATTTTATGATAGTGTTGAGCCTTTTATTTTAAAAGATGAACTTAGCAACTTTTTAGGTGCAACAAAAGATGGTATTGTTGAAATTAGTTATCTTGATTGTGTTAAGTTAGCTAGTCACTCTTGCCCTACGGTTGCTGGTAGTTTTATTGTGGCAAAAGTGGCTCTAAAAGAGCTTTTTGGAGATGAAATTCCAAAAAGAGGTGAGATAAAAGTAGAGCTTAGTGAAGCTAAGAGTGCTGGAGTTGCTGGTGTTATTGGAAATGTAATTGGATATATTTGTGGTGCTAGTGATGATGGTGGATTTGTTGGAATTGGTGGTAAATTTAACAAAAGAGATTTGCTAAGTTTTGAAAATAGCGATGTTAATGGACTTGTTAGAGTTACAAGATTAGATAGTGGCAAAAGTGTAACTTTAAATTTAGATACAAGCAAGGTGCCAGGTAATCCAAAGATGAAAGAGTTGATGCAAAAATCTCTTCAAGGTATTGCAACTAAAGATGAGCAAGATGAGTTTAGAGAGCTTTGGCAAGGAAGAGTAGAATATATGTTAACTAATCCTGATAAATGGGAAGAGATTGGGGTGATTGATAATTGATAATGGAGAATGGAGAATATTGGTATCTATTTTATTTTTGTTCAAATACTACTATTTAATTAAACAAAAGAAAATAAACTTGTTTTATTTTCATACCACAATTATCCATTTTCAACTATAAATTATCAATTAATTTTAATTTGGTTAAAAAATAAAAAGGAGAATAAATGAGTATTGCAAACTATTTAACAAATGAGCATAGAGAGTGTGATAATATTTTTGCAGAGGCTGAAGGTGCTGTTGCAAAAGGTGATTTTAGCAAAGGTAAAGAG
>JAMONW010000076.1 GCA_027066355.1 Campylobacteraceae bacterium | reverse complement strand
TATTTATGAAAAAAATTCTAAAACTCTATACTCTGCACAAAAAGGAGAAGAGGATAAAAAAATAGTTTATCATCAAGAGAGTTCTTGGTTTGGGCTTAGTAAAAAAAGTGTTGGTTCACCCTACCATAATATTGATTACCGTAATAAAATTTTTTATAATGGCAAAGTCTGTATGGGGTGTCATTCTCATAAACAAAATGCTAAAGGCTTTAATGTTTGTAAAACAAGTATGAGTGGCGCAAAAGATAGCAAAAAAAATTGCATAACTTGCCATATGCCTCAAGTTCCTGGAAGTGCTACTACAATAAGATTGAGTAAAACTCACGCATATCATGGCTTTGCTGGTATATATAATGAACCAAAAAAACTATCTAAATATATAGACTTAAATATAACTAAAACAAAAAACGGCTTTAGTGTAACTATAGAGAACAAAACCCCTCATAATCTATTAATTCATACTTTAAGAGTATTAGAACTACAAGTATTATTAATAAGAGCTAACAAAACAGAAATATTAAAAAGTTATAAATTTGTAAAAATAATAGGCACAAACAATAAGCCTTCAATGCCTTGGTTAGCCACTCAAGTAATTAAAGATACATCATTAAAAGCAAATGAAAAAAGAGAGTTTAACTTTAACACCATACTCCAAAAAGGCGATGAGGTAGTAGCAAAGTTAGGATTTTATAAAATAAACCCAAAAATAGCAAAAAAACTTAAAATAAAAGAGAAGAAATTAACAGATTTTACAATATTAAAAAGAGCAGTTTTAATTTCAACCCAGAATATACACTAGAAATTACAAAGTATTAACTATCTATAAGCTAATTAATTTGCTTCAATTTATAATTTAGCTACTTAACTAACATATTTTAACTCTAAAAAGTAGTATAATACAATATAATTGGCTTTGAAAAGGAGAACTATTATGAGTAGAGTTTTGATTTTGTGTAATGATATTAAAAAGTGCAATGATACAATTTTAAGAGCATCTAAAGTAGCTAAAAATTTGGGTGCAAAGGCTACAATTCTATTTGTGCATGAGCCAGATTTTTTTGATATCTTTGATTTTAAAAAAGATAACTCTCTTGATAAAGAAGCAGTAAAAAAACATCTACAAACTATTGCTAATGAAGCTGGTTTAGAAGATAGTGCAGTAATAGTAGAAATTGGAGATAGTGCTAATTGGGTTGAACTTGAGAGCAAAAGAGAAGAAGATACTATAATTATTACTTCATATGAAGATAAAATCACAAATAGTGTAATTAAAGCAGTAGATATTCCAATTTTAATTTTAAAAAATAGTAAAAGTAACTGTAAAAGGCTCTTAATTGCAACTGATGCACAAGAGTTTACTAAGCCATTAACACTTTTAGATAAATTAGGATGCAATGTAAAATTAGCATATTATGATACTCAACTTATTCCTATACCAACACTAAATTCTGGAGTAGAGTTTGTTGGAACTATTGATATTGATGTAGAGTTATATCAAGAAGAGGTAGATAGCATTGAGAAAAACTTTAAAAATTTCTGTAAAGAGTATAATATTGAGGCTATATTTAATACAAATGAAGAGAGTGTAGATATAAATGTTTTAGCTCAAGTGCTTGAGAATGGGGCAGATACACTATCTATAATTTTAGAGGATAGAGAGTCGCTTTTATCTGCGTATGTTGAAGATATAGTAAATAGAGCTAATGTTAATCTCTTTATTGCTACAAATTAGAATTAATAGTTTCTATATTCATAGGCTTATGCAAAAATAGCACCCCTATTAAAGAAGCAAGTAGAGTTATGCTAAAGAATAAAAAGCTAAAAGCAATACCAATATCAGGGTTCCAGCCTATGAATTTTAAGCCATACAAAAAGGTAAGTTCTCTAACTCCAACTCCACCAATTGTAATTGGCAAAACTGAAACAATAGATGAGATTAAAAAGAGAACTAAAAGCTCTATAATAGGTAGCTCTTGAGGCAAAGCAAATATTAGTGCAACTGCACTTAAAAGTTGCAAAAATTGAACAGCTAAGCCTAGCAAGTTAGTCTTTTTAAAGTAATAAAAAAATATATTATACCTTTTTGATACAAAATAAAAAATTGGATATATTGTAAGTAAAACAATATAATTTAACTCTTTTAGAGGAGATATTGAGTATGAGCTAAATATAAATAGCACAGATGCTAAAAAAATCAAAGCCACTAAACCACTAACTCTATCAAATAAAAGTGCCTTTAAAATAGGGGCTAACTTCTTTTTATAATGCTTTTTAAGAAGATATGCTTTATAGCCATCTCCTCCAATTCCACCTGGCAAAAAGAGATTATAAAACATTCCAAGATAATAGAGTTTTAAGTTTTGAACTATAGGTAAATTAATTCCAATCTCTTTAAAGTAAAAATTTAATCGAATTGCGCTAACTATTTTTGATACATTATATAGAACAAAAGCTAGTAAATAGTAGAATATATTAATCGATTTTATACTATTAATTAACCTTTGTATATCTATTTGGCTAAATACAAAATATACTAAAAGAGCCGAGATAAGAAGCTTAATAGCTACTTTCAAGAATCTTTACCTCTAAAAATCTCTTTTACTACATATGCCTTTTTATCTTGAGATTCATAATAAGTTCTCATTACAAGCTCTGCGATAAAGCCAGTTGTAATTAGCTGAATACCACCAATTACAAGCAATAAACCAAGCATTAAAAGAGGGCGATTGCCAATTGATTCTCCAAAAAGTTTTAAGATAAAAAGATAAAAATTTATAACTCCCCCAGCAAATAACATTCCAAAACCAATACCCCCAAATAGATGCATAGGGCGGTTTGCATACTTTTGGAAAAATAGCATTAACATTAAATCGCTAATTACTTTAAATGTTCTTCCAATCCCATATTTGCTTACTCCAAAGCGTCTTGCATGGTGTTTTACATCAACTTCACACATCTTAGCACCATACATTTGCGCCAAAACAGGAATAAAACGGTGCAACTCCCCATATAGCCCTAAATTTTTTGCAACATCAAGCTTAAAAAGCTTTAGAGTGCAACCATAATCATTTAGATAAACTCCTGTAGTTTTACGAATTATCCAATTGGCAATTTTGCTAGGAATTTTGCGAAGTAACATACCATCTTGGCGATTGGCTCTGCGT
>JAMONW010000075.1 GCA_027066355.1 Campylobacteraceae bacterium | reverse complement strand
AAAAGAGAAAAGTTCCTAAAATATTAATCCAAGCTTGTTTTTTAGGACTGAAATTGTCATATAAAAAATCTACTCTCACATGTGCATTATGCTTTAGTGCATAACCTGTTCCATAAAGCATAATAACCGCAAATAAATGCCACTCAAACTCTTGCATTGCAATTGAGCTATTATGAAATATATACCTTGCAAATACATCATAAGCCACATTTAATATCATCAATAAAAGCAATATTGCAGTAATTAAACCTACAAAATCAATTATTTTATCTGTAATTTTTTCTAATTTTATCAACATCTCTTACCTTTTATAAAGTTTAAAGCTCTCTTAATATCTTATTATAACTCTTTGGCTATCTATTTCAATCAATCTATTACACTCTATGGCTTCAATAATTAAATTCAAATTCTTATTAAATAGTTTTAATAAATCCTTATTTGTTAAGTTACCAGCAGATATATAAATTAACTTATAAGGTTTATTAGAAACCAATAAAGACTCTATAAAATCTAAATCTTTTGAAATTAAAATTCTACTCTCACTAACTGAAATTTGATTAATTTCACTATCTTTTGTAAAATTTTTATTTGGTAAATCTAAAGTATGAATAGAGTTATACCCTTTCCATTTTAAAAAATCAGATAACTTTTTAGGCAACTGTGCATCAACTAAAAACTTCATTATGCTACATCTAAACTATGAATAGATTTTACTTTTGTTATCTTAGAAGCATAATCTAAACACGCTAAAATATCCTCTCTTGTTAAATCCTCATAATCCTCTAAAATCTCTTCTATACTCATCCCACTACTTAAAAGTTCTAAAATTAATTCAACTGGATATCTTAAACCTCTAATAGTAGGCTTTCCATGACAAATATCTTTATCTATTACTACAATTGGCTGCTTTTGCATAATTAAAACCTTTTAGTTTTTTATATTATACCAAAATTTCCAAAAGCTTAAATCCTCTGTTTATGTAAGTTTACTTTTATGAAAAATGATACTTTATCAATATACCAATCTATCATTGTCATTAAATTAAGCCTTTAGCTTTATGCTAATTTGCCTCAAAGAGGCAAATTACTATTTAGTAATATTTAAGTCTTTAGACATCTTTAAATAGTAGTATTGGCTCATCATAGACCAAGCTCTTGCTTTTTTCATATATGCTGTGTAATCTTGCCAAATCTCTTTAAATTTAGGGTTTTTAGCTGCATATCCTGCATAAACTTCATCACTTGCCTTTTTAAGTGCTTTTAATACTGGCATAGGGAATGTTTTTACTTGAATATCTGGGTAATCTTTTTTCATTTTTGCCCAAGCATCTGCACTTGCCGCAAAATTTTCTACATACATATCAAATGCTGCTGCTTTCATTGCTGTTTCTAGTATTACTTGATACTTTTTAGGCAATTTATCAAATGCCTTTTTATTTACCAAAAATTGCATTTCACTTGCTGGTTCATGCCATCCTGTGTAGTAGTATTTTGCAACTTTATTAAAGCCCATCTTTATATCCATTCCAGGCCCTACCCACTCTAGCGCATCAATTGTTCCACGATCTAGTGCAGTATATAGCTCACCTGCTGGAATATTTGTTACATTTACTCCAAGCTTTGCCATAACTTCACCTGCAAGTCCTGGAATTCTCATTTTTAAGCCTTTTAAATCATCTACAGACTTAATCTCTTTTCTAAACCATCCACCCATTTGGTTTCCTGTGTTTCCTCCTGGATAGTTATATACTCCAAACTTATCATAAACCTCTTTCATATACTTTTTACCATTGCCATAGTAAAACCAAGCATACTGCTCACTTGGAGTCATACCAAAAGGAACTGTGCAAAACCATACAGTATTTATATCTTTACCTTTCCAATAGTAAGAGCCACTATGACCCATTTGATACTGCCCACCTTTTACCATATCTAATATTCCAAGTGGAGCTTTGTGCTTCTCTTTTCCTTCTACTTTAATAATAAACTCTCCATCACTCATCTCTTTTACAAGTCTTGCAACTTCAGCTGGAGGTGATGCAAGTGGTGTTAATGTGCTTGGCCAAGTTTCAGCTAATTTCCATCTAATTTTTTTAGCACTAAGTGGAGATGCTATCAAAGCACCAAAAGCCACAACAGATAAAGCAACTTTTGCTAATTTATTCATTTAAACTCCTTAAAAATTGATATAAATATTATAGCTAAATATTGTATTGTATAGTTATCTTAAGTCAAATTTTTAATAATTTTTTAAAGTTACTGAAAGATTAGTGTGTATCTAGGTAAAAAAAATTAGTAGTAAAATATATATAGATTTAACTATATCGAACAAATAAATTATTAAGTAGGCTAAGCTAAATTCCGGAACAAGTCCGGAATGACTAAATGCGTATCATACATATAATTATAGAACACTTGTCATTCTCGCAAAAGCGAAAATCTAAAAAAACTTTAAGCTTTTAGCCCTAAGCTTTTTTGCGAAGCAAAAATTAAACTCTTGCCTCTTCTCTTCTTTGTAGATACTCCCATTTAGCATCAATATCTTTTTGTATTCTTTCGATTACATGCTTATTTTCTGGTTTAAATAGGTGTTTATATCTACCTTGAGCAGCTAAATACTCTTCTACAGGAATAACATTTTTTGGTCTATAAAGAATATTAAGTTCTGTCCCATTAATAATTTCATAAACTGGGAACATTAAAGTATCTGTAGCAAGGTCTGCTAAATGAATTGTATCTTTTGGATCAAATTTCCACTCTGTTGTGCATGGGCTAACAGTATTTATAAAGCAAGGTCCTTCAGTTTCAAGAGCTTTTTGGAAACCTTTTGCCATAATTTTCCACTTATTTGGTGAAAGTTGCGCAACATAAGGAGCTCCATGAGCTGCCATAATTGCAACCATATCTTTTTTGCGTTGAGTCTTACCATAACTCTCACTTCCAGCTTGTGCAGTTGAAGTATGCGCACCAATTGGTGTAGAAGAACTTCTTTGCCCACCAGTATTAGCATAATTTTCATTATCTAAACAGATATATGTAAAGTCATGACCTCTCTCCATAGCGCCACTTAACCATTGAAAACCAATATCATAAGTAGAGCCATCACCACCAAATGCAACAAATTTAACAGGAGCATCAGGATCAGGAAGTGTTCCTTTTCTCTTTCTTGCTTTATACATAGACTCAGCACAACTAGCTGCAGTTGCTGCATTTTCAAAACCAATATGAATCCAGCTTGTATCCCAAGATGTATATGGATAAACTGCTGTAGAAACCTCTAAACAACCTGTATTTGAAGCAATTACAAGGTTATCATCAGTTGCATTCATTAACTCTCTTACAATCATTGAGTGCGCACAACCAGGACATAGAAGATGCGCTCCCTCAAATCTCTCATTTGCTGTAGAAAACTCTTTTAAGTTCTTAATATTTGTAATTGCCATTAGTTACCCCTTTTTGTCTCAAAAAATCCAAGTTTAGGACCACGAACGCCACTAAATTGTTGAATTGGTGTTGTAATATGCCCAGCGTCAGCATGAGCTTTTTGCTCTTTAAAGATTCTTTTTGCTTCATCAATAGAGAAATCTCTACCACCCAAACCATAAATATAGTTTGTTATCATTGGTCTGCTTTGAGTTGTATATGCAGCTGCACTAACCTCGTTAAATAATGCACCCATTGCACCACCAGGAGCAGATTTGTCCATACAACAAACTGCTTTTAGACTCTCTTTATCTAAAGCATCTCTTATTAAATCATAAGGGAATGGTCTAAATACTCTTGGAGCAACCACACCAGCTTTAATTCCCTCTTCTTCTCTAAGTTGTTTAGCTGCTAGTGTCGCAGTTTCCACAGATGAACCAAGTGCTACAATTGCAACTTCTGCATCATCCATATAATAAGTTTCTACTCTTTTATACTCTCTACCAGTTAAATCTTTAAACTTTTTGAATACTTCATCTATAACTTTTGTAGAATCCATTAAAGCTTTGTGTTGCTTAGCTTTATGCTCAAAATGCCAATCTTCTTCTGTTTGCGCACCATGAGTTACTGGGCGAGAGAAATCTAGCATATCATCTACTGGAACATAATCACCAACAAATTTATAAGCTACTTCATCTTGAAGTGGTCTTACATTTTGTGCTTTGTGTGATGTTGTAAATCCATCTTGATGCACCATAACAGGAAGTCTTACATCTAAATGCTCACCAATTTTAAATGCACACAGTGGCAAGTCATAAGCCTCTTGAGCATTAAATGCATCTATATTAATCCAACCACTATCTCTACCTAAATACATATCAGAGTGATCACCACGAACATTTAGTGGTGAAGCCAAAGAACGATTAACAACACATAAAACTATTGGCAATCTCATACCACTTGCTTGATACAAAACCTCTGTCATAAGCGCAAAACCCTGAGAACTTGTAGCAGTTGCAACACGCCCTCCAGCAGCAGCTGCACCAACACAACCACTCATTGCACCATGCTCACTCTCTACCATCACAAACTCACCATCTACATAGCCATTTGCCTTATAAGCACCATAACCTTCAACAATTGGAGTTGATGGCGTAATAGGATATGCCGCAACAACATCTACTTGAGCTTGTCTTAATGCTTGAGATGTAGCATAATTTCCATCCCAAACTTCTACTTCGTTTAATTCAAATTTTTTTGCCATTTATTATCCTTACTTCGCTTTTTTCTTTTTTTCAGGCCACATTGCAAGAGCATCTTCAAGCTCTTGTGCTTCACCAAACATTAAAAGTGATTTAGGGTTTGTAGGGCAAACCTCAACACAAACACCACAACCTTTACAGTGGTCATAATCAATTCCTAACATTTGCTTATCTCTTGAGATTATAGAAGTATCCGGACACCAAACCCAACAGTTTTGGCAATCTATACATATATCTCTATTATAAACAGGCTTAATTACTCTCCAAGAAGCAACTGTTGCTGTATATGAGTTAAAATCACTATAATCTCTATCTTCTGGCTTAACATGAGAGACATTCTCTTTTAATATATTATCAAAAGAGTTAAGCACAACACCTTGAGGCACTGCATCCCAACCTACTTTCTCTTCAGCACCTAACTCTCTAACACCTCTTTTTTCTGTTGCTAATACACCTCTACTCATCTGCTACTCCTACTTTACTTCATTATATGCTCTAGTAATCGCTTCCATATTGGCATCGATTATCTTTTGAGGGAACTTTGATAAAACTTTTTTCATATTATCTAAGAAAAAATCTAAATCATACATACCAGAAACTTTCATTAATGCACCCAAAATTGGTGTATTTGGCATTGAACGACCAATTGTATCAAGTGAAATTTGAATTGCATCTACCGTATATACTCTATCTGCTTTGTCTTGAAGAGCTGGAATTTGCGAAATTAATTCTTCTTTACTTAAATTTGTTGTAATAATATACTTAGTTGTTGGTTTATCATTTTTTGTAATATCATCTGTAAATGCTAATGCTGGGTCAATTACCAAAACATAATCAGGATTCATCTTGGTTTCATGGTTTGTAATTGGCTCATCATCTATTCTATTATACGCATTCATTGCTGCTCCACGCTTTGCGGAACCATACAACGCATAAGCTTGAACTTGCTTACCAGTTGTTGCCACAACAGTTCCTAAACCTTTTGCACCTGTTACTGCACCTTGTCCGGCGCGAGAGTGCCATCTAATCTCTATCATCGCTTCTCCTAATTTTAAGTTTAAACTATTGTAATAAATTGAACTTAAAGAGGGCTTTTTTATTAAATATTATTATCTAAAATATTACTAACTGCTTCAAAAACACCACTCTTTACTACTTTGCTACACACTTTTAAATCTTTTAGAGCAGTATATTTAAACTCCACACCTACACCTATTATACCAGCATTTTTAGCAGATAAAATGTCCATACAAGTATCGCCTATCATATATATATTGTTTCTATATGTTACACCCATTAATTCTAATGCTTTTAATATTGGCTCGGGGTGAGGTTTATGATTTTTAACATCTTCACTGCCAATTAAAACTTCAAAATACTGCATTAAATCAAAATGCTCCATAAGCTCTATTGAAAACTTACCTGTCTTTGTTGTTACAACCCCAAGCCTAGCCTCTTGACTTGCTAACTCAACTGCCTCTTTTACTTTTGGTAAAAGCTTTGTCTTTTTTGTATGAACTTTTTTATAATTTTGCTTATAAACATTAACATATTCTTGCGCTACATCTTTAGATACACCCAAATTTACAAACATTTCAAACAAAGGATGCCCAATTTGAGGTAATATATCCTCCTCTTTTGGTACAACTTCTCCAAAATACTCAAAACTTCTCTTAAAACTCTCTAAAATTGCTTCTGTTGAATCTATTAGGGTTCCATCTAAATCAAATAGTATTACTTTATCTTCCATTCATATCCTTTATATTTATACTTAAACTCCTGGCACGAACAAGTTCGTGCTTCCTTTCTGGAAACCAGAACTTGTTCTGGTCTAAAAGTTGCTTGGCTGTGAAACTTAAACTCTTGGCACAAACAAGTTCGTGCTTCTTTTCTGGAAACCAGAACTAATTAAATCAACGACAATTACTAATCATCGATTTTCCACTCTATAAAATTATGCTCTATTCCTATAACACTTTGGCTTACACCTTTAACTCTTTTGCTAACTGCTGTAATTGAGTTTGGTATATACAAAAATATATATGGATGATCATTTGCAATAAGTTTAAATATTTTTTGATAAGTTTTAGCAAACTCTTTTGGATTAACTTGGCTTTTTGCTTTATCTATTAATTTATCTACCTCAATATTTCGGTATCCAACAAAGTTAAAACCATTTTTTTTATCACTTTTACTATGCCAAATAGAGTAAGCATCTGGTATAAGCCCAAGTCCCCAACCAAGCACAACTGCATCAAAATTGTGTGGCATTACAACTGTGCTTAAAAATGCTTGCCACTCCATTACTCTTATTTTTACCTTAATACCTACTTTTAATAATTGTTGTTGAATAATCTCAACTGCCTTTACTCTTATATCATTATTAGAATTTGTAGTTATCGTAAACTCAAAAGGATGCTCTTTTGTATAGCCTAGCTCTTTTAGTATCTCTTTTGCCCTCTTTGGATTATATTTAAGTGGCTTTAAATCTTTTGGATAAACATTTGTTCCAGGCATAAATGGTCCATAACAAGGCTTACCATGCGAGAAAAATAGTAAATCTATTAACTCTTGTTTATTAATTGCCAAAGCTATTGCTTCTCTAACTTTTGGATTATTAAATGGTTTTTTTCTTAAATTAAACCCTAAATATGTATATCCATTACTTGCTCTTTCATATATATTAAAACTTTTTTTAAAATTTTTACCTATTTGCCTATTTACTTCAAGAGGAGTTAAACCTCCAATATCTAGCTGTTTAGATTTAAGCATAAGAAACTGTGTTCCTTCATCTCCAATATAGTTAAATATCTGTTTATCAATTTTTGGCACACCTTCATAATACTCTTTATTTGCTATAAGTTCTATCTTTTTATTTACCTCAAAAGCTTTTGTCATTTTGTATGGTCCAGTGCCTATGGCAAACTTATTAAGTTTACTTTGCATAGGGTTTTTCTCATTTTTCCAAAGATGCTTAGGTAAAATCCCCATCATCCAAATAGATAGAGCTTTAAAGTATGGCTCTTTATATACTACTTTAATAGTATAATCATCAATTGCCTCTACGCTTTTTACCTCTTTAAAATCACTAGAGTATGGAGTGCTTATCTTTTTAGAATTTAATAAATTATAAGTAAAAACTACATCTTTAGCACTAAAGTTTTTTCCATCATGCCATTTTACATTTTTTCTCAATTTAAAAATTAGAGTTTTATTATTCTCAAACTCCCAACTTTTAGCTAAATCACCAACAATATTTGCATCTTTATTAAACTTTACCAAACCATTAAAAATCCAACCACTTATTTCGCCACTTGCACTATCTGTAGCAAGTAATGGATTTATTCTATTTGGAGAACTACTAATAGCTCTTTGAATCTCATTTGAGAACAATACTCCCAATAAAAGAACTAAAATTATAACAATTCTTATAGCACTCATAATCTTTCCTTATAGTTAAATATGCTATTTACTAATTTAAGTATCAAAAAGTAGCATTTATATTTATTTAATTTATTAAAAAATATTTAAAACTTAATTCTAACATCAATTTAATAAAAGAAGTAATACAATATAACATATTATTTACAGAAAGGAGTATCATGGCTAGATTAGTAGTTATGGGTGGTGGTGTTGCAGGTCATACAACTGCAACATTTGCAAAAAAGTGGCTTGGTAATGACCACGAGGTAGTAGTGGTTACACCAAACTCAAATTGGAACTGGATTCCATCAAATATTTGGGTAGGTGTTGGGGAGATGAAAAAAGAGGAAGTTGTATTTCCACTAGCACCAGTATATGCAAAAGCTGGAATTGATTATAGACAAGCAAAAGCTGTTTCTATTCATCCAGAGGGTAAAGAAGGAAGCGATAAGCCTTTTATTACTATAGAATATACAGGACAAGGCAAAGAGGGTCAAACTGAAGAGATTGAATATGACTATTTAGTAAATGCAACTGGTCCAAAACTAAACTTTGATGCAACTCCAGGTTTAGGTGATGGCAATGGACAAATTGGCCCAAACACCGTTTCTGTATGCACCGCTGATCACGCTGTTCATGCTTATAGTGAATTAATGAATATTTTTGAAAAAGCAAAAACTGAAAAACAAAAAATATTAATTGGAACAGGACATGGTATGTGCACATGCCAAGGTGCAGCATTTGAGTATATATTCAATATTGAACATGAGGCTAAAAAAGCTGGTGTAAGAGATAACTTAGAGATTAAATGGATATCAAATGAGAGCTTCTTAGGCGACTTTGGTATGGGTGGATTACATATGAAAGTTGGTGGATATGTTGTATCTTCTAAGCTATTTGCAGAATCTCTATATGCAGAAAGAGGTATAGAGTGGCTAATTGGAGCTCATGTAAACAAAATTGAAGAGGGTAAATTAGAGTATGAATTATTAGATGGAACAATTGGTGAAGAGGAGTTTGACTTTGCAATGTTAATTCCTCCATTTAGTGGGGTTGGTTTAAAAGCTTATGATAAAACTGGTGAAGATATAACAGATAAAATCTTTGCAGCAAATGGCTTTATGAAGGTTGATGCTGATTATACTCCAAAACCTTATGAAGAGTGGAAAGCAGACGATTGGCCAAGAAAATACCAAAACCCAGATTATAGTAATATATTTGCAGCTGGTATTGCATTTGCGCCACCACACCTAATATCTAAACCTGCAAAATCACCTAATGGAACACCAATTAACCCAACTCCACCAAGAACAGGTATGCCTAGTGGTATTATTGGTAAAGCTGTGGCACACTCAATATGTAACCTTATAAAAGATGGTGAAAATGCACATATTCACGAAGCATCTATGGCAGAGATGGGTGCAGCTTGTGTAGCAAGTGCTGGTAAAGGTGTATTTAGTGGTCAAGCAGCAGCAATGACAGTTTATCCAGTTGTTCCAGATTTTGATAAATACCCAGGAACAGGAAGAGATACAGATTATACATTTGGTGAAATTGGACTTGCTGGACACTGGATTAAGCATATCTTGCATTTCCTATTTATTTATAAAGCTAAGCTTAAGCCAGGTTGGACATTAATTCCAGAATAATAAACTTAACAAAGGAGATATATATGGCAACAGAAAAAAAAGTGGTAGCAGAAGAGCAAAATTTTGCAAAAAATGATGCATTTAACCTAACAATGATTCCAGGTAAATTTGCAAGAAAACTTAGAACTTGTATAATTTATCAATTTATTAGATTTTTAATTATCAATATAAAAATGATAATTGTGGTTCAAAAAAGCCACTAATCTACTTTAGGGCTTTGCCCTACTTCTCAAACTTTCATATAATAGGATTTAATTTATGATAAAAGAGCTAAAAAGATATCCCGATGCTAGTGTAAATGTTAATGCTGGTCCAATAAGAGGCTTTGGAGAAAAGTATCAAGAGTTAGTTCAAGACTTAATAGATACTGCAACTTATCATAAATTAAATGCTTTAAGTGCAATACAAATAGGAGAGGCTTATCAACTATTTATTATAAAAGAGAAAGATGAGTATAAACCTTATGCAAACGCAAGAATTATAAGGCAAAGTAAACCTTTTAAATCCACAGAAGAGTGCATCTACTTTTTTAATAAGCCAATTACCGTAGATAGATATCAAGAGTTAAGTATAGTTCACGATACAAAAGATGGCTCTGTAACTAAGACTATAAATAATAAAGAAGAAGCCTCTACTTTTGCAAGAATGGTAGATTGGACTTTTAATACATCTTTAGTAGATAGACTAAAACCTGCAGATAAAAACTTAGTTATTAAAGCATTAGCTTCTGGTGGACATATGCCAAATATAAATGATGAAATTTGCCCAACAAATAGTAAAAAAGATTACTTTATTTCAGTTGCCGATAAGTTAATGTTTTTTATGGCAATTTCACTATTTTTACCACTATTTAATATCTCTAAAGATACTCTTAGTAGTTGGTATAGTTATGATAAATTTGCAATAAGTGCTGTTATTGCTCTAATAATTGGATTCTTTTTCTATGCACAATATGAAGCTAAAAAATATAAACAATGCACCTCATGCCAAATAGGTAACCAAATAGGTATTATAATAATTAGAAGTGCTATATTATTTATTTTAGGAATACTTAGCTACTTTATTTTAAACTAATTATATAAATTTATTTTTACTATAATTCAAATTATCTATTAAAATTGCTTAACCCTCTTTTTGAAATATTGCCAAAAATAAGAGTAAAATAATATATAATTATAAGTATAATAATTATATATTATACTGAATAAGTATTCATATATTTTTTTTATTCCTTTTTGTAACATTAATTAGAATTTATTATAATAGATTAAATTATTACTTATATATTACTTTAAAAATAAGTCTTTATTACCTATAATATAACATAGGCTTATAAATAGGATAATTTTACTCCTATTTTAGCTTAAAAAAAATGTAAAAGGAGATGAGCCAATGGAAGTTGAAATTTCCAGACGAAAGTTCTTACAAGGCACTGTTGCAATGACAGTTCTTGGAGGAACATTAGCCACTACTAGTGTATTTGCTTCTGAAGAGAAGGAAAATCAGAAAAATACACCTGGCATACCAAAAACTGTAACAACAAAAACAAGCACAAAAAAAGCAAAAGAAGTTCCATTCCTTTGTGGTATGTGTGTAAATAAATGTGCAGGGGTAGCAAGAGTTGAAGATGGGATTATTACAAAATTAAACCCAAATCCATATTTTCCTAAATCAAGAAATATGCTTTGCCCAAGAGGAAATGCAGGTATTCAAACTACATATGATCCAGATAGATTAAAATACCCACTAATTCGTATAGGGAAAAGGGGTGAAGGTAAATTTAAAAGGGTTTCATGGGAAGAGGCTTATGATGCTATTTTAAATGGAACAAAAGACTTTAAAGGAATTGTTCAAATTCTTGATGAAGAAAAAGATAATCGTTCAACCATTGGATACTGTAATGGCGAAGGCTTATCTAAAGAGGGATTTGAAGATTTAATGGGTAAAAAAATAGGAACTCCTAACTATGTTGATGAAGTAAGTATTTGTCTTGAAACAGCAGGTGGAGGCTTTTTTGCAACATTGGGAGTTTATCCTGAAATAGACTTTGAACATGCAGATTATATGATAATTCTTGGTGCAAACCGTGCAGAAGCTATTATTACACCTGATACTATGGATATGTTTAAACACACTAAAGGTCGTGGATTAAAAACTGTATGTATTGACCCAAGATTTACCAATACTGCTGCAAAAGCTGATAAATGGCTACCAGTAAATCCAGGAACAGATTTAGCTTACATTTTAGCTATGACATATGTTATCTTTAGTGAAAATCTTCAAAATGAAGAGTTTATGAAAAAACATGGTGTAGGTTATGAAGAGTATAAACAACATATTTTATCAAAAAAATATACTCCAGAGTGGGCAGAGAAAATTACAGGAATTAAAGCAAAAGATATTTATGAAATGGCTCATGAATTTGCAGATGCTGAACATCCAATAATCTATCCTGGTCGTAGAAGTATATTCTCACCTAATGATTATCAACTGCGTCGTGCAATGGGAATACTACAAGCTCTAAGTGGAAATTTAGATAAAAAAGGTGGTTATATTTATGGTAATCCTATTCAACTACCAGCTGAATATGTAAATTCACCAATATATGCTCAAGCAAAAGAGCGTTTTGATACAGAAGGAATTGCATTTCCTACTATAAAATCAGGCTCTTGGATTGTATTTAGAAATATGATTTTAGAAGGTAAAAATCCATACCCTGTTCGTGCAATGTTTATTAGAAAACACAATCCTATGATGGGTGTTCCAAACAGTGCAAAAACAAGAAAACTTTTAGAAAAAATGGATTTGAATGTAGTAATAGATATTCTACCAAGTGATACTGCAATGTTTGCAGATGTTATTTTGCCAGAAGCAAGTTATCTTGAAAGAACATCTCCTGTAAAAGCTTATGGCTTCTTAGAACCTTCTATTGTTCAAAGAAAAGCAGCAATCAAACCACTTTATGAAACAAAAACTCCAGAAGTTATTTATAAAGAGTTAGCTGAAAAACTATCTAAACCTCTATTTGAAATTAGTAAAAAATATGATAAAGATTTACAAGAAGAGATAGCAAAAAGAGGTGAAGAGAAAGTTTATAAAGAAGATGGCTATGATTTAGCAGATGCTTGGGATAAAAGTGTTGAAGAGAAAAATAAAGAGTTAGTAGAAAAAGTTTATGGAAAAGAGGCTTGGGAAATATTAGATAAAAATGGTGTTTACTATCCTCATATGGAAGAGTATCATAAGCAACTATCTCCAAATGATTATCAATACTATCCAAAATCTAAAAGATTTTACTCTACAAAAGGTGATTCTTTAAGAGTAATATGTAAATATGATAGATTAGCTACTAAAGGTATTGATGCTATGCCAACTTGGCATGATGAGTGGAAATTTAGTGTGCCAAAAGGTAAATTTAGACTTATTACTGGTCGTCATGCTCAATTTACTCAAAGCGGAACAACAAATAATGCAATGTTAAGAGATTTAATTCCTACAAACTACTTATGGATTAACAAAAGAGTAGCAAAAGAAAAAGGCATTAAATTTGGTGATATGGTAGAAGTTAAAAGTGAAGTTGGGACTGTGCATTTAAAAGCTTATCCAACTGAAAAAATAGCTCCAAATCAAATATTTATGCTGCATGGATTTGGAAGTGAAAGTAAAGGCTTAGAGTTAGCTTATGGAAATGGTGCTAATGATGCTGCCGTTATAAAAGATGATATAGAACCAGTATATGGCGCTGCTGTAATGCATAGCACAAATGTTGAAGTAAGGAGAGTGTAATGGCTAGATATGGAATGGCTTTAGATTATAAAAACTGTATTAACTGTAAAGCGTGTGAAGTTGCTTGTAAAGAAGAAAACGGCGTTTTACTTGGTGCAGATAAACATAGAATTTGGGTTGGAGTAAAAGAGATTGAAGGTGAATGGCCACTACTTGATATTGCATCAAGCACTTTTATGCCTTCTCAATGCCAACATTGTGAGGATGCACCTTGCGAAGAGGTTTGCCCAACACACGCTACATATTATGATGAAAATGGTGTAGTTCGTGTAGATAGCAATAAATGTATTTTATGTAGTTACTGTATGAATGCTTGTCCTTACGATGCAAGATATGTAGATGACAGAACTATGACAGTTGATAAATGCACCTTCTGTAGTGATACAAGATTAGCAAGAGGTGAAACCACTACTGCTTGTCAAAATACTTGTCCTACAAAAGTAAGAACATTTGGTGATCTTGATGATCCAAACAGTGAAATTAGTGTATTACTAAGAACAAGAGATCACTTTAGTTTAAAATCTCATCTTGGCACTAATCCAAAATTATTCTATCTAACATAAGGAGTGTGGTATGAAAATTGGTCCTTTAAATATACCTATAAAAGAGGATTTTTCAATAAAATCTATTTTAGGTTTTGAAAAAACTCCACTTAATATGTTAATAGCTATATCTGTTTTAGCAATGTTAGCTATGTTTGCAATTGGTGTTACAATGTATTTAATTCATGGGCATGAAGCTTATGGAGTAACAAGACAACACCCATGGGGTCTTTTAATTGCTGTTTATATCTTTTTTGTTGTTAGCTCAACTGGCTTTTGTATAGTTGGCTCACTTGGAGATGTATTTGGCTTTAAAGATTATATGATGATAAGTAAAAGAGCAATATTTGGCTCAATTGTTAC
>JAMONW010000074.1 GCA_027066355.1 Campylobacteraceae bacterium | reverse complement strand
GCTCCTGGTGGTAAGAGCCTTATTTTTAGTGAACTTGCCCAAAAGGTAAGTGCAGTAGAACCTGATAAAAATCGTTTTTTTATGATGAAACGAAATTTTAAAGAGTCTTTGGCAAAAAATATTCAAACCTATAATAAAGATGGCAGATATATCTATAAAAGTTGCCCTGGGTGGTTCGATAAAGTCTTTTTAGATGCTCCTTGCTCTAGCGAAGCTCATATAGATTTAAAAAAAGGTATTACTTGGTGGTCGCCTAGAAGAATATATAAATTTGCAAAACTTCAAAAAGAGTTAATTATATCTGCCTTTGAATCATTAAAAGTTGGAGGTAAAATGATATATGCAACTTGCACATTTGCCCCAGAAGAGAATGAAGCAGTAGTAAATTATTTGCTAAAAAAATACTCAAATGCAAATATTGTTGATATAGAGCATAATTTATCAAATATACAAAATGGCTTAACAAAATGGCAAGATGAAGAGTTTGATAGCTCATTATCTAAAACTATTAGATTTTTGCCAAGTGGGGCATTTAGTGGTTTTTATATGGCTAAAATTAAAAAAATTTAAAAATGCTACTTAAGTATAAATATAATTTTTTTACAAATGTTATAATTTCTATATATTAATAAAAAGGAAAAATTATGAGTCATAAACACAAAGCAAAAATAGAAAAAGTTTTTTCACATCCAATTTCTGCAAATATAGATGTTAAGAAGCTATTTAGTGCGCTAGAACACTATGGGGTAGAGATTGATATTAGCAAAAAACATAAGGCAATTTTGCACTATAAAGATAAAGAGTTTGCATTAAACTTACCCCATTCAGACCATTTAACAAAAGATGAGGTTGTAAATTTAAGACACTTTTTAGAAGAGATGGGGTTAACTCCTGAGAATTTAGAGTAGTTACTCTGACTTCTCTATTTTATCCTCTTTTGTAATATATTTTCTTTGTATATCAAAAAATATACCAGACAATCTATCTACAAAAAATAGTATAATACCAGTTGCTACAATAACATTATAATCAAATGTTGTTTCTAGTGATAAAATAAGTGCAGTTAGGGGTAATTTCATAATTACACCCATAAACACAGAAGCTCCAATTGCAGCAAAATAAAAGCCCTCACTTGTAAAATGAAAATAGTTTAATATCTCTGCAAAACTGTATCCCACTAATGCTCCAATACTCATAAGTGGTAAAAATAGCCCCCCAACAGCATTTGAATATATAGATACAGTTGTTCCAATAATTCGCAATATCAAAATTGCAAATATTAATAAAAGAGGTATATGATTATTGTGATTTATTAAATAAATTACAACATCTTTGCCAGAAAATGCTGCGTGAGGCTCTATTAACAAAGATGTTCCAACAACAGCACCACCAATTATAGAGAATATCAAGTTTCTATATTTTGCAATATTTTTAAATACCTCTAAATCAATAAAGTGTAAAACTCTCTTTTTTAAGAAAAGATAAATATATATAAAAAGAGTTATATATGGAATAAAAGCAAAATCATATAGTAGTAATTTTAAATTAATATCTTTACCATGAGAGTATTTAAAAATAATTGGTTCTAAAAAATTTACACTTATTGAAAATGCAATTACAGATGCTACAATTAAATAAGAAATATATCTTTTTAGAAATTGATAAGCAATTTGCTCTATTGCAAATGATATTCCTGTTAATGGAGATACAAAGATAGCGGCAATACCACTACTAGCACCTACACTTATTAACATTTTTATTAAAAAGCTTGGCAATTTAAACCATTTGTGAATATGATAAG
Source organism: Campylobacteraceae bacterium (assembly GCA_027066355.1). GTDB lineage: Bacteria > Campylobacterota > Campylobacteria > Campylobacterales > Sulfurovaceae > JAADEQ01. The sequence goes on along the minus strand of JAMONW010000074.1, from coordinate 1,401 downwards.
CAACCATTGCTCCAATACTAGCACTAGGTCCCTCTGTTCCTACCATATATCCACTTGATAGAGATAGTGTAGAGCTTATAATTTTAAAAAAGAGAGTTTTTAATTTTATAGTCATTTTATTTTGCATAATAGAGTTAGCAATTTCACTAACACCATACTCTCTTATATTTTTATCTCTGCTTGTTAGATAATTTACTATAAAAATTACAACTGTTGGCAGAGCATAAAGATACCATACAGGAAGTGTAGATACGGTTTTATATGGATCTCCAGCAAAAAAAAGATGAGTTGTAAATATTATTAATAACTCATAAATAGTTACTAAAAAACCACTTATAATACCGACAATAATAGTAGCAAAAGCCAATCTCATAAGCATAATAAAATCTTTTTTGCTTTATTATAACTTAAAGTTAATTTAAGCCTTATTATTTATTTAAAAACAGAGGCTAACCTAATTTTATTAGTTACCATACCAAACAGTAGATTGTTAAATAAATCTTTATAAAGATTTTTATAATTTTTTTCAATATCCATAAAACCATCAATTATTAAAGTGCTTAAACCATGTAGAGATGACCATACCAATATAGCTTTATTAAAACTATTATCTTTTTTTAACAAACCAACTTTTTGACCCTCTTTTATTGCATCTTGCAAAGAGCTAAATCCTATTGAATTACTATTTTTTAAATTTATAATCTCTTCTCTAATGTGGGCATATCTTTTGCCAAATAGGAGTTTGTAAAGATTAGGATTATCTATTGCAAAATTAATATAGGCTTCTCCACTTTTAAAAAAGCGCTTTTTTAGTGGTATTGATTTATCTTTTAAAATAGGTGATACTGTATTATCAAACTCTTTAAATCCTTCAATAATCATTGTTTCAATTAGAGCATCTTTAGATTTAAAGTGTCTATAAATAGCTGAACGAGATGTATTTGTAGCATCTGATAATACCTTTAGAGTGAGCTTTTCAATACTTTGCTCTTTAATAAAATCAAATGCTATTTTTAGCATCTCTTCTTTTAAATTGCCATGATGATATTCATTTTTTTTCATAAATGTATTATAGCATAAATAGTTAAGTTAACAGTGATAACATTTAAGCTAAGTTATGTTAACATTGTTTACATTATAAATTTAGGAGATTTTATGAGAAGTTATATAAACTTTTTAGAGAGTTATAAATATATACTAGTTATATCTTTAACTACTATTACAGCATTTTTTGCAATAGCTATAAAAGATATTGCATTTGATGGAAGTTATAGAGTATGGTTTAATAAAGAGTCTAAAATTATAAAAGATTATGATAATTTTAGAGATATGTTTGGAAATGATGAAAAATTTATTATAGCATTTAGAGATAAAGATAGCATCTTTAATAAAAAAGCTATA
>JAMONW010000073.1 GCA_027066355.1 Campylobacteraceae bacterium | reverse complement strand
TATTGCCCTTAGTGTTAAAGAGGATGTAAAAAATATGATTATTACACTTCTATTCTTAGAAGTTGCAATGATTGGAGTATTTGTATCTTTAGATGTAATACTATTTTATCTATTCTGGGAGTTCTCACTAGTTCCAATGTTATATATTATTGGTGCTTGGGGTGGTAATTTAAGACTATATGCTTCAATTAAGTTCTTTATTTATACATTTGCAGGTTCACTTGTGATGTTAATTGGTATTTTATATTTAGCATTTGTATATCACTCAACTACTGGTGTATGGAGTTTCTCTTTAACAGATTGGTATTCACTAATTTTACCATTTAGTATGCAAAAGTGGCTATTTTGGGCATTTTTCCTTGGATTTGCTATTAAAGTTCCTATGTTTCCATTTCATACATGGTTACCTTATGCGCATGGTCAAGCGCCAACAGTTGGTTCTGTAATTCTTGCAGCAGTATTGCTTAAGATGGGAAGTTATGGATTTGTAAGATTTTCTCTACCACTATTTCCTGATGCATCAGTAGCATATATTTTGCCAGTTGCAATTATAGCAATTATTATGATTATTTATACTGCAATGGTAGCATATGCACAAAAAGATATAAAGCAAGTTATTGCATATAGCTCTATTTCACATATGGGAGTTATAGTAATAGGAACATTTGCTATGAATGTAGAGGGAATTGCAGGTAGTGTATTCCAAATGCTTTCTCACGGTATTGTTTCTGGTGCACTATTTTTGCTTGTAGGTGTGATATATGATAGAAAACATACAAAACTAATGAGTGAATTTGGTGGACTTGCTTGGTCTATGCCAAACTTTGCAACAATATTTGTTGTGATGACAATGGCTTCTGTTGGATTACCACTAACAATTGGATTTATAGGTGAATATTTATCGTTAGCAGGTTTCTTTAAAGTTTCACCTGCATTGACAGTTCTTGCTGGAACATCTATAATATTAGGTGCAGCTTATATGCTAAAAGTTCTTAAAGAGACATTCTTTGGACCATTAACTAGTGAAGAGAACAAAAATTTACCTGACTTAAATGGTAAAGAACTAACAGCATTGTTGCCACTTGTGGCTTTAGTAGTGTGGCTAGGGGTTTATCCAAAACCAGTTCTTGAACCAATTGATAACTCTGCAAAAGCTTTGGTTCAAATGATGCACAATAAAGCTCAGACACCAGAGGCTAAAAAGATAATATTAGTAAGTAAAAGTAAAAAGGAGGCAAAGTAATGGCACCAATTAATATAGACTTTGCAGCACTTAATTTAATTACACTCTCTCCAATGCTAATTACCCTATTTGGGGCGTTAGTTATATTGATTATTGATTTAATTAAGTCTGATTTAGATAAAACACTATATGTTGTATTAACAATATTAACGCTATTTATTGCTATAGGTGCTAATATGAGCCTCAACATTAATGAGAGAGGTTTGTTTGATACAATTTTAATTGATGGTGTATCTATACTTGGACAGATTTTAATTCTTGTTGGTTCAATTATATTTATTCCTTTGGCATTAACAAAAAGAAAATTCCATGATTTTTCATATCCTGAGTATTTTGCACTATTTTTATTTATGGTTTCTGGCTTCCAATTTATGGCAGCTAGTGATAACTTAATTTTAATTTTTGTTGGGCTTGAAACTGCATCTTTAGCTCTATATACACTTATTGCGATGCATAATACTAAATTAGCTCATGAAGCTGCTATTAAATACTTTACAATGGGTGCAATGGCAGCTGGTTTTTATGCTATGGGTGCGGCTGCTATTTATGGAGTTACTGGCTCGGTTGAGATGTATTCAATTGTTCAAATATTCCAAAGCAGACTACATGAAGCTGGAATAATGATACCTATTATTGGTGGTGCGCTACTTATGATTGTTGCAATTGGATTTAAAGTTTCATTAATTCCTTTCCATATGTGGACACCTGATACTTATGAAGGGGCTAGTGCATCAATGGCTGGGTATATGTCTATTGTTCCTAAAATTGCAATGATGGTAGTTGCAATGAGAGTAATTGGTATGTATTTAGAGCTTGATATTGAGATTGTTAGATGGACAATTATAGCTCTTGCAATTATTACAACAACAGCTGCAAATATGATGGCATTAGTGCAAAAAGATGTTAAGAGAATGTTGGCATATAGTTCAATTTCACATGCTGGATTTGTGCTTGTAGCAGTTGCTCTTGATACAACCAAAGGTTATACATCTATCTTTATGTATTACTCTCTATTTATGTTTACTAACCTTGGAGCATTTGCTATGCTTTGGGTAAGTCGCCATAAATATAATATTCACCATGATAGATTTCACCATCCATATAGTAAATTTGCTGGAATGATTAAAAAAGCTCCAGTTTCTGCTGTTGTTATGGGTGTATTTATGCTTTCTTTAGCAGGTGTGCCTCCATTTAGTATTTTTTGGGGTAAATTGTATGTTTTAAGTGCAGTTGTAGATGCTGGTTATACAAAAGTTGCCCTTATTTTAGCTCTAAATAGTGCAATAGCAGTTTACTATTACTTAAAATTAATTGTATATATGTTCTTAAAATCACCAGATGAAGCTGGAGATAAAGTTGTATATGCAAACCGTTCACTTCCACTAGAAGTTGTAATTGGTTTAGCAGGACTTGCTACAGTTGCATCAATTTTCTATATAGACCCACTAATGGAGTTTATTTTAAACTTAGTATCTGCTAGTGGATATTAAAATTTAGCCCACTTGGGCTAAATAATATAAATTTATCTTTCATTTTATGGTATTATTACATAAAATTCTATATTCTTTTTTTAGTATGCTATAATAAGATTAAGTAAATTTAAAATAGAGAAAGAATATTTATGTTATATTTAATAGCTTTTTTAATAATATTAATTATTTTAGTTGTTATTTTGCTATTGAGTAAAAAATCAATGAAATCTATCTCTTTAGTTAAAAGTAAGATTCAAGGTAGAGTTGCTAAAGAGGTATTATCAAAAGATTTAAACAGAGATATATTAATAGAGCTAGTTAAGTATGAGAGATTTTTGTATAAAAATGGCTTTACAAGAAGAGTTATAATTGAGATATCTGAACATATATTAGAGCAAAGAAGAGCATATTATAAGTTTTATTATTATAACTTACTTGAGGGCATTCACTGCTTTATAATGTATAACCCATATAGTAAATTTAGAAAATTCTATTACCATTTTGAAACAAGATACAAGAGTAGTAAAAGTGCAATATCTGCAATTTATGAAAAATATATTCCATCTAAAATTCCAGCTAATATATACTTTTTTAAGCATCCTAAAAATTTAACTATAGAGCAGTTATATAATATCCATAAAAAAGATAGAGATATCAATAAAGAGAGCATATACAAAAAAAGGTTAGAGATAGATTTGCTTTTAAGAGATGATATTTATAAGAAAAATATAGTATCAAAAAGCAAAAAAGTTCCTAAAATTAAGGAGAGAAGAGAAGATAGTATTTTTAGTAAATTAAACTCTATAAAAATTAAAAAAAATATTAAATTAGATAATAAAGAGTATATAAAAGCCAATAATACTCTCTTAGATAAAAAAATTTTTAATATTAAAAGAGTTTTTGATATTAAATCTTTAGACTCTAATACTATTTTTATAGTAGCAGCTACAGTAGTGGTTTTATTTGTTGCAACTTTGTTATATAAGGTCTTTTTAGCTAAAAGAGTAGTGGCTAATAGTAATCAAGTTATAACAATATTAAATACAAAAGATGAGTTAAATAGCTTTAATAGATATATAGCAAAATATAAAGGCTTAGGAGAAAATAGTAATAATTCAAATGAAATAGATCTATTTAATGATTTATCTAAAGTTTATAATTTAATAGGAGCAAATAAAAATTTAAAAAAGAGAACTCTTAGCGATAATTTACTCTTTTTAGATATCTATTTTAGTAAATCTAAAATAGATAGAGCCATAGGTTTGCCACAAAAAAAAGAGTTAATAAAGAGCAAAAGTTGCCCACTTCCAAAAGATTTAGATATATTACTAAGTTGGCACAATGGAGTAGAAAAGTTTATTCCAAACAGAAATTTACTTAGTTGGAGCAAAATAGAAAATAGTATTAAAAAGGGTAATAAATTAATATATTTAGTTTCAGGTAATAGCTTAAATAGTGCTTTGGCTTTTAGATGTTCTAAAGATGCTTTATATAGAGTAAATTCTGTTAATAATAAGTTGTATGAAAAAGAGTTTTATAGTATAAAACACTTTATAAGTGTAGTAAGCCAAGCATACAGAGAGGGTGCTTTTTATGAAAATAACAATACTTTAAATGTTAATTTAGTTAAATATTATAAGATTTATAGAGCTAGTTTATCAAATGAAGATAAAAATAGATATAATAAATTAGTTGAGTATTTAAAACAAAGAGCAAAAATATATAAAAATTTTGGAAGTAAAGAGTTAAGAGTAAGATTAATCAAAGAGATTAAAAGTTTACATGAGCCAAAACTAGATGAGAGTCTAAAACTATTTTTAAATGATAAAAATTTAGAAGTAAAAAAAGAGGCGCTTTTAGCACTAAAAGATAGTGCTTAAGCTGACATTAGCTCACAAATATTACCATTTTTTAAGGAGTTTATTTTATTTAAAAGATATGTTTCAGTATCTTTATTACGGCAGTTATGGAAAATTAAAACCTCTGCTTCATTAAGGGCATCTTTTGGCATTTTGTAAATTTCAACAGATTTAATTAGGCTTAAAATATATTGCATTTGAAACTTTTTGGGATTATATTGGGCTAAATCTTTATATGTATCTAAACACATTCTATAATATTTTTGAGCAAGTGGCAAACTCTTTTTGCTTCTAATGTAATATTTTGCAATATCTTCAATTTTTTGAGCAGCTTTTGGGTCTTTGTATGTTTCTATTACATTATCTAAATCATACTTCTCTTCATATTGCTTCTTTTCATATCTTTTTAACTCACTTAATCTATCTTGGTAAGCTTTATACTCTTTTAGAGTTTTAGATGTTTTATCATAAGTTAGAGCAAGATTATAACACTTTTTAGCCTTTTTATTATTATCAAGAAGTTCATAAACTAAAGCTTTGTATAGTAATAACTCCAACATAGCACTTTTTGTAAAACTACTAGTATCAATTTTTTCTAAATACTCTAAGGCTAAGTAAGCATCTTCAATCTCTTCACTAAAGAGTGTATTTTGGGCATTTTTAATAAATTCAAAGTTTGAATCTACTGATTTTTGTTTTAATCTTATATATAAAGATTTATCTCTTATTTGATGTTTAGCATTAAGAGTTTTACTCTCTTTAAAGTATTTATCTAACTTTGCTATCTCTTCACTTAAATAGTTTATTGTTTTGCTATTATTAGTATGTTTTGTAAATAAATTTATCATATTTTTCTCCTATATCAGGTATAATATCACCATAATATCGACATTTTTGTTTTAAAAAACTTAAAATTACTGAAAAAATGATAATAAAATAGAAAAAAGCATAAAAATAACATAAAATTAAAAAATATTAATAGCCTCTTTTTTATACCTTGTATTAATAAATCTAATATATATTTAGATAAAATATATAAAAAAGGTTATGTTATGAAATCTATAGTATTAATACTTTTGCTAACAATATTTATTAGTGCAAAGAGTATAAATATTGCAGTTGCGGCAAATGTTAGCTATGCAATTGAAGATTTAATAAAGAGTTTTAAAAAGAGCCATAGCGATATAGATGTGCAAACAACAGTTGGCAGTAGTGGTAAATTAACAGCCCAAATTAGAGCAGGTGCGCCATACTCTATATTAATTTCAGCTAATATGGCATATCCTAAGGCTCTATTTAAAGAGGGTTTAACAAAAGATAAGCCAAAAGTATATGCAAAAGGCTCTTTAGCGCTTCTTACAACAAGAGGTTTTGATATAGAGAGTGGATTAAAATCATTAACAAATTCAAAAATAGAGAAAATTGCAATAGCAAATGATAAAACAGCACCTTATGGAGTAGCAGCTAAAGAGGCTTTAGAAAATGCAAAGTTGTATAATAGATTAAAAGCTAAATTTATTTATGGTGAATCAGTAGGACAGACACTGCTTTATACATTAAATGCTGCAGATGCTGGATTGGTTGCAAAATCGCTTCTTTATAGCCCTAAAATGGCAAAATACAAAGAGGGAAGAGATTGGATAAGTGTAGATAAGAGTCTATATACTCCAATTGAACAAGGTGCAGTTTTAATAAAAGGAGCATCAAGTGATGCTAATGAGTTTTATAATTTTTTATTCTCAAAAGAGGCAAAGAAAATACTTAAAGCGTTTGGGTATGGGGTTTAGGTTTTGGGTGTTAGGGGTTAGGTTTTAGTGGTGATTGTTTTTAAAGTTAACTCAAATGTTACTGCTTTATAGTTTGGTTCTTTATGATATAATTATCAAAAAAAGGCTTTAGATAAAATGCAAATAGATTTTACACCTTTTTTGCTCTCTTTTAAATTGGCTTTAATTACTACTATTGTTCTTTTTGTAGTGGCGTTGCCTATTGCTTGGTGGCTTAGTCAGACACGCTCACTGTTTAAACCATTTATAGAGGCAATTGGAGCAATGCCTATTGTTTTGCCCCCATCTGTATTGGGCTTTTATATTTTGGTGGTATTTGCTCCTAACTCTTGGCTTGGGCAAATGCTAGAAAATCTAATTGGTATTAAATTGCTATTTAACTTTTGGGGGCTTGTTGTAGCTAGTGTAATATATTCGTTTCCTTTTATGTTGCAACCCCTGCAAAGTGGCTTTGAGAGTTTAAATAGAGCAATGATAGAGGCAAGTTATATTGCTGGTAAGAGTAAGTTAATAACACTTTTTAGAGTTGCTTTGCCAAATATTAAGCCATCACTTATAACAGCACTTATAATTACATTTGCTCATACTGTTGGTGAATTTGGAGTGGTGCTTATGGTTGGTGGTTCAATTCCGGGTCAAACAAAGGTTGCAAGTATTGCGATATATGAGATGGTAGAGTTAATGGATTATAAAACAGCTCATATATATAGTGCAATAATGGTAGCTATTAGTTTTGTGGTTTTATTGAGTGTATATATATTTAATCGCAAAAGTTTAAGGGTTAATAGGTGATTAGAGTAGATATAAAAAAGAGCCTTTTGGGTGCTAATGGTAAGTTTGATTTATCTGTAAAATTTAAGATAAAAAGAGGCGAATTTGTATCTATTTTAGGTGAAAGTGGAGAGGGTAAAAGCACACTTTTAAGAGTAATTGCAGGATTAGATGAAGCTTTTGGAGAGATAGAAGCTAATGGAGAGTTTTGGCTTAAGAACAATCGTTCACTAAGTGTTCAAAAGCGCTCTATTGGCTATGTTCCACAAGAGTATGCACTTTTTGAAAATATGAGTGTGCTTAGAAATTTAGAGTATGTAAGTAGAGATAAAATTCTTATAAAAGAGCTTCTTAGCAGATTTGGAGTTTGGGATTTAAGAGATAGAGGCGTAAAGAGTCTAAGTGGTGGACAGCAGCAAAGAGTGGCAATAGCAAGGGCTTTAGCCACAAAACCTAAGCTTTTATTGCTTGATGAACCACTAAGTGCTTTGGATGTTAAGCGCAGAGAGAGTATGCAAAAATTAATATTAAATTATACAAAAAAGATGAATACAACAACAATTATGGTTACTCATAATCTTGAAGAGGCATATTTGATGTCAAATAGAGTTTATCTTTTAAAAAGTGGCAAATTGCTAGAGAAAAAGAGGGAAAATATAGTTAAAGAACAGATGTTCATAAATGGAAAAGTAGTTGATTTTACCGATAATAGTAATAAATATGATGTAGTTTTATTAGTTAATAACTCTCTTTTTAAAACAAGCTTTCAAAAAGATAAGTTTCCAAATTTGAGAGTTGGAGATATTATAAAATTAGAATTAAAGTAGAGTTAGCAAATTCTTAAGAGATAGTATTTTTAGGCAAGGTTAAAACCTTGTTTCCAGATAAGAAAATATTACCACTGCGCAAGGAACCGAGGTTTCAACCTCGGCATAAAGCAGATAATTCAGTAAGAGTTGATTATTCTTATACTATTTTAAAATTTATAATCTTTTATGGGGAGTATAAAGTAGCTCTCTACATAATCTTTATTTGAAGCAGTTAATCCTCTGTAGCTATTTAAACCTAAAATTTTAGTTGCATAGTCGTAATCTTTTACTTGTGATTTATGCATATTTATAACTTCTCTTTTATCTTTAACCATATATGAAAAATCTATATAAAAATTTGTTAGAGCCAAAGCACCCCACACCTCATACATAGCTAAATTTATATTTTTATCAATTTTCCCATCTCTATAAGCTCTTAAAATATGAGAAAATACTGCTTTATGGTCGGGGTGTTGATCGAGATTGTTTGGAATAAAAATATAGTTATAGCTATTAAAATCAATTTTTGAAAACTTATCATAAGAGTCATTTAGCATACTATCTTCAATATCTAAAATAGAGTAGTTTTTAATGCCAATTTTATCCATCACATTTTTAAATTCATCTCTTCTTATATCAGCCATTTTGCTTGGCTCAATATTGCTATCTCCATATCTTCCATCTGTTAAAACAGTTACATCACATAAATTTGGATATCTTAAAAGCAAAGCACCACAGCCAATAACTTCATCGTCTGCATGAGGAGCTAAAATTAATACTCTATCACTCTTATTTAGCTCTAGGGCTTTGGGATTTATATTTGTTATAGCACCATAAAAAGAGTAAACTTTTTGATATACTCTTTTGAGTAAAAATCTTTTTATAAAATTTTTCATTTTAGTTCCTAAAATTATCTATTAAATAGTGGATTAGCACCTTCTGGAAATTGTAAAACGCGCATAGCAGGAGGCGAAATTAAGCTATTTGGCTTTTTATATTTTTTTGAAATAATGCTACCCATTGCAACTATTGAATCATCAGCTATTAAACTACCTGGTGAAAATTTTACAGCAGTTCCAATATAGCAGTTTTTACCAATTATTATATCATTATCTTTTTTATCTCCACCATGTGTCCAAAATTGTGAGCTATTGCCACTTATAAATGTTTTATCTCCTATTTTTATTAAACCAGAGATATCAAAGTAGTGCTTATTATCTATAGATACAGATTCTCCAAGTTCAAAAGTTCTTTTGAAGTTCATTGCTTCAAACTCTTTATTGGTTGTCCATTTCCCACATCTAAAGGTGTTTCCAAAGCCAATTGCACTATTTGCACCAATTTTTAGCCTAAAAGGACCAGTAAATAGATTTAATTTACCTATAAAAGCGTTATTAACTTCACAATCCTCTATATTTATAATTGTTCCAAAGCCTATTTTGGAGTTTTTTATTTTATATCCAAAGATAGTTTTGTATAGTGTTACTCTAAGTATGTTTAAAGGCATTATTGAGATAAATGCTGCTATAAAAAACTTTATTTTATCTTTCATCTTATATTCCTTGATAAATACTGCATTAATTGGGTTTATTTGTGCTATTATATATAAAAAATTTTTATTTTTCATATTTTGTTTCTAATTGAAATTTTTTTTAAACATATAGATATTTTATGGTAAAATTTTTCCAAAAATAGGGAGTAGTTTATGTATTTACACAATTTAACAGAGACTAGAATTAAAAATTCAAAAATACATAACAAAAGTGGTGAGTTAGTAGATAGTAAAGTATTAATAGATGAGTATAGAGCTATTAAAAACTATTTAATATCTAATTATACAAATAAAGATATAGTAGCTATAAATTTTGATAAAGATTATAGATACTTATTGACAATATTAGCCGCTATTTCTGTTGGTATTACTTTTATTCCTTTAAATAAAGAGTGGCCAGAGAAGAGAATAGGGCAGATAGTAGAACTCTCTGGGTGTTTTGTGATAAAAGAGGAGGATATAGATTTTTCAAAAATTGAAGATAGTAGTGAGCATTTTGAGAATGAAATACTTTATATCATATTTACATCAGGCACAACTGGCATTCCAAAGGGTGTAAAGATAAAAAGAGAGGCTTATGTAAACTTTTTACAATGGAGTGATGATTACTTTAAAGATATTAATAACAGTGATAGGGTTTTATTAACTACAGACTTTACATTTGATATTTTTTGGGTGGATGTATCGCTATTTTTAGCAAAAAATCTATCTTTATATATAAGTGATTTTAGAAATAATGTATTTAAGATGCTTTATGAGATAGAGAGGTATCAAATTACAACCCACTCGACAGTGCCTTATAACTACTCTATGATAATGAGTGATGAAGTTTATGAAAAGGCAAATCTATCCTCTTTAAAGCATATTATGCTTGGGGGTGCAAGGTTTCCAAATAATTTATATTATGCCTTTAAAGAGAGATTGCCAAATTGTAATATTTATAACTTTTATGGACCAACAGAGGCTACAATATACTGCTCTATTCATAAGTTAAGTTTTGATGAAGATATTGATTTGCATAACAATAATGTAACAATTGGCAAACCTTTTAGAGGTAATGAGTTTATTGTAGTAGATGAAGAGTTGTTAATTGGTGGTAAGCAGTTGATGCAAGAGTATCTAAATAATCCAGAAAAAACCAAAGAGGTTATAGTAGATATTGAAGGCAAAAGATACTATAAAAGTGGTGATGTAGTGTTTAAAGATAAAAGAGAGAACTACTTTATAGTTGGAAGAAAAGATGATACAGTAAAAACAGTTGGTTATAGAGTTAATTTATCAGATATCGATTCATATATATTAATGCTTGATTATATAAGTAATGTAGCAACAATAGCAGTAGATAATCAAGAGGGTGAAAATGATTTAATAGCATATATTATTTTAAATAGCAAAGATAAAGTTTCTACAAAAGAGATAAAAAAAGATTTAAGAGAGTTTATGCCAAGTTATCAAATACCAAAACAGATAAAAATAGTAGATAAATTTCCATTAAATAATTCTGGAAAGATATGTAAAAAAACATTAAAAAATAATTTTTTAGAAAAGGAGATATAATGAACAAAGAGGAGATTTTAAATAAATTACAAGATATATTTAGAGATGTGTTTGATGATGATACTATTGTAATAAGAGAAGATAGTGATGCTGATGATATTGATGAGTGGGATTCGTTTAATAATATTAGCTTAATGAGTGCTATAGAGAAGAGTTTTAATATTAAATTTGATTTAGCAGAGCTTCAAGATTTGGAAGATGTTGGAGCTATGGCTGATGTAATACTTAAAAAACTTTAGAGTAGATATGAGTCGTTTAGTTTTGTTTATTTATGGCATTGGGTATAGGCTATATAGTTTAAAAGTTCCAATATTGCCAAAAGTTATTCAATATTTTATAAGAGTTGTTTTTGGCTCTTATATTGGTATGGGAGCAAAGTTTGGCAAAGATGTTTGGATGCTCTCTGGTGGAATAGGTGTAGTTATAAATAGCAAAGCAGTTATAGGCAATAATGTAATTATTCATCAAAATGTATCTATTGGTGATAATGGTAAATCACTTGATGCACCAGTTATAGGAGATAATACAAAAATATCGGCAGGTGTAGTAATTATTGGTGGTGTTAAAGTTGGCAAAAATTGTGTAATTGGTGCAAATGCAGTTGTAACAACTGATATTCCACCAAACTCGGTAGCAGTTGGTATTCCAGCAAAGGTTATTAAAAGAGATATAGATATAGATGATTATAGGTAAATTGAAATAATGACTAAAATATTCCCATTATATGTATGTTTTTAAGTATTATTTGTGTATATATAATGTATAATTTATAAAAAAGAGTTATATTATGGTATATTTATTATCTTTTATATTTATAATTGGGTTAATAGTTTTTATATATTTATTGTTTGATATGGCGCTATTTTCTAAAAAAGATCAAAATAGCAATATCTCTGAAATAGAGCCTAGAGATATAGAGCAAGATATTTTAGTAGAGATAGCGCAGTATGAAAAGTTTTTATATAAAAAAGGCTTTGTAAGAAGAGATATATTAACTATTAATAAAAAAAATTCAAGAGTGCAAAACTATAAGTTTTACTACTACAGTGTTGTTGATGGAATTCACGCATTTTTAGAAGTTTATAAAATTGGAAACTCTTTGGCAGTAAATTACTTTTTTGTTACACTCTATAGAAGTGGAAACTACACCCTTTCAACGCGTTTTGTTAAGCAAATAGATAAAAGAAAAATGGATAAAATCTATATTCATAAGCATAGCAATTTAGATATAAAAGAGTTATATTTAATGCATAGTATAGATAGAGAAAAAGAGAATGAAACTATATTAAAAAAGAGATTATCTATAGAAAAGTTGCTAAATCTACCAATATTTATTAAGAGTTTAAATATTAAACAATCAAAAAAAGTAAAAGAAGTAAAATTCAAGAGTAGTAGAAATAATAGTATTAGCTCAAAGCTATCACAATTAATAAACCAAATAGGCAATATGCCCCATATTGGTAGGGCTTAGCTCTATTTAATTTTAACAAATTTTATACCCTTTAAGAGTATAAATTTACTATTTATATTTTTAACTTCTGTATAAGCTGCTGTTTTTGCCTTAAGATCACTATTTGCATATTTACATGCATCTTTCATAATATTGCTAACAAACTCTAATTTAGCAGTTTTGGGTTGCTTTAAAACTATGGTTTTGCAACTTAAAAATAGTGTTGCTAATTTATTGCCATAAATTTTCCAAGATGCTCTCTCTTTAATTAAAAATGAACCAATTAATTTACCATTTTTATCCCTAAAATATGTATATTGATTTGTAGTTAAAATATGGTTTTTCTTAAAATCTACACTTTGATCAACACTTATTTGAACTCCATCTTTAGCAACTTTTTTATAACTTGAGTGCCATTTACCTACAATATTTCTCTCTATTTGAGCTTGAGTAAGTTGAGGTTGCGGTTTAGAAGTGGCGCAACTACTAATAAAAATCACAATAAACAGTAGTAGTAATTTTTTCATAAATCCCCCTTTATTTTAAGTAATTATAACATCTTTTGCATGAGTTTTTCTGGCATCTTTAGGTGGTAACTCCATATAATTAAAGCTATAAATATTCTCAAGATAGTGGTGTGGATTATTTGGTGCATTAAAGAGTTTGCCTTCAAACTCAATTTTAGATAGTGGAAATATTTTATCAATATCAAACCAAGCACTTAAATCTGGCATTTGCCCACCATAGGCAACTTTTAAATCTTTATTGCTCCAACCTTGATGCAAAGAGTTAATAGCTTCAATTAGTTTAGCCCTTTGGGTTGGATGTGAGATTCCATTTGGTGTATGCAAACTAACAGCTGAAACTTTGCGAATTAGTGCAAAAATATCATCATAAAACTCTTTATAAAATGTTTCATTTGGCAAGGTAATCATAGGAAAAATATCAACAAATATACCTTGATGATACTTTATATCTTTGTTGTTTTCATGAAATTCAATAATTTTTGCTCTATTTGAGCGTAGCTTTATATAATCAAATTTAAACTCTTTATCACTCTTTTTAGTTTGAAAAAAGATAGAGCTAGATAACTCTTTTTGAGCAATCTCTTTAAAACGATAGTAATCTTCTATTGGCATAGATATATCAATATCATCATCCCAAGGAATAAAACCTTTGTGTCGCACTGCTCCTAAAAGAGTGCCACTATCAAGCCAATAATTTAAGTTATATTTTTTACAAATTTCATCAAACTCAATAAGCATTTTGAGCATAATTAGTTGAGCCTTTCGCAAAATCTTTAAATCTATTGCCATTTAAACCCTCTTTTGATTATAGTAATCAAACATTGCATTAATTAAAACATCTACATACTCTTTGTTCATATCTCCCATATGTGAAACTCTAAAGATTATATCTCTTTGCTCTCCACCATTTGGGCAAACCATAACTTTGTATTGCTCTTGCAAATCTTGCACAATATCCATTGCATTTTTACCATCTGTTGGAGTTAGTGTTGTCATTGCATTTGGCATATATGGGGTATAAAACTCTAGTGGCAGAGGCTTAATTGCTTCTCTAAAATACTCAGCAATCTCTTTTGCTTTAGCAATGCTTTGAGCTACTCCTCCCTCTCTTTTTATTTGATTTAATCTTGCTTGAAGTTGTAGCATAATTGTAACTGCTGGTGTGTATGGTGTTTGTCCACGCTCACCATTTTCTAGGTAATCTTTAAAATTAAAGTATAAATTATCAATATCTTGAACTCTTTTAATTGCTTTTGGTGATAAAATTACCATAGTAAGCCCAGGAGGCAGGGCTAAACCTTTTTGGCTAGAGGCAATTACAACATCAATATTTTGCTTTTGCATATCAAGAGGGTCAGTTACAAGCATAGAGATTGCATCTACAATAAAAAATAGATTATTCTCTTTTGCATATTGACCCATAGCATCTAAATTATAGAGGTGTCCAACTGATGTTTCGTGAGCATTTACAACTAAGCTAGTGTAATCACCTTTTGGTGCTAATTGCTTGATATTGCTTAAATTGGTATTGCTAACTTCAAAGTTTGTATGAGGAATTTTATGCGTTTGGCAAATTTGCACAAATCTTGCACCAAAACCACCACCATTTACAACAATTGCA
>JAMONW010000072.1 GCA_027066355.1 Campylobacteraceae bacterium | reverse complement strand
TCTACACGATACCCCACACCAAGGCTTATTTAACCGTAGATATAGATACAATAGCTCAGGGTGTATGAGAATGGCTGATCCAAAAGGTTTTTATAGTGTTCTTCAACCATATTTAAACACAAATCGCGATATTGACTCTATTATTGCAACCGAAAAAACAACAAGAATATCACTAAAACAGAAAATTCCTGTGCATATAGTTTACTTTACACTAGAGTTTGAAAATGGCGCACCAAAATTTATGTTTGATGCCTATATGTATGACAAAATCGTAGAAGAGTCAACTGCAGGAAATATCAAAAGTTACTTTGAAGTTCCACCTGTAAGATTAAAAGAGGTTGGCAAATAAGTCAAAAAATGTAGTAATTTGTTAAAAAATCTAAAAAAAAGAGATTTCTTTAAACACTTTACTACAAATTTTGGTATAATATTAGAAAATATTACTTTAAGAAGTTAAATTAATCTTTTTTTAACTAAAAAGTATATACAATAAATCAAATTAAAGAGAGGAAATTAAAATGGCAATTATAAAAGATGTTTCTACCTTTTTATGGCTATTAGTTGTCTATATCTTTGCAAGATATGCAGTTGTAGATTTAGATATGCCATCATTTGATATGAACCACATTATATGGGCGCAAAATGAACTATTTTTTATCACAACTAAAGATCTATTTATTATAGTAGGACTATTTTTCCTATTTATAGAAATATGGAAAGCAGCTGACCCAGCGAATAAAAACAACTTAACAGAAGTAATTGTAAGTTTTTTAGTATCTGTTGCTTATTTAACTATATTTTTAATTTGGGATAAAGCTCACAATATTACATTCTTTATCTTAATGATTATGTCGTTTTTAGACTCAATAGGTGGGGTTATAATCTCTGTTAGTGTAGCAAAAAAAGATATATCATTCAACGCCTAAAGAACAGTTGTTCTTTGGCTATTTATTATTATTTTTCTACTTTTTCTTCAATTTAATCTATAATTAAACTTAATATTGTTACGATTTTTCATCTAAAATTTTGCAGGAGGAAAAAATGAAAAATTCTACACTACACTCTTCAATGAATAATATGATGGTTCCTGCAAAGATTTTTAACTATAAGTTTAGCTACATTTTTAACTAATTTAATTAGTTTGATTGGCAAGAGTTGTAGTTAATTCTACTTTTATAAATCCTATTAATATAGTTTGTTAATTTAACTTTTTTAAAAACCTATATTTTGGATTTTTCATAATCTAAGATTATGCAATATGTTTTTACAAAGTAGTGCAAATGGTTTGTGCTAATTTGTAAATTTCTAATGCATTTTCTGGAATAAAATATCACAATTAAATATAAACTTTTGTTATGGCTATAAGCTTTTAGCTTTTTTGCAATAGCAAAAACCAAAAAAGGAATCATCATGAGTGAAGCAGATTTGAGGCTAAATATAAAGAGGTTAAGGCAATTTAGTATTGTTTTTTACTTAATATTTTTTACACCAGTTTTTATTATCTATTTAAAAGATAAGTTTTCAATATCAGAAGCAATAATTTTGCAAATGGCTTATGTTATTGCATCTGTTATTTTTGAAGTTCCAACAGGTATATTTGCAGATAAATTTGGCAAAAAGTTATCTATTGTTGTTGGCGCTGGATTAATGAGTGTTATTATATTTTTGTTTGGTGTGGTTGATAATTTTTGGGCTTTTGCACTACTTGAGGCATCTGGAGGAGTTGCAATATCTTTTTTATCTGGTTCTAATAGCGCTTTGCTCTATGAAACGCTTAAACAGTTAAAGCAAGAGGATAAATTTAAAAAGATAAATGGGCAAATAAACCAATATACTCTAATATCAATTGCAGTTGCAAATATTATTGGTGGCTTTATTGCAAAAATTGGAGTGCAATATACCTTTAAAGCAACAGCAATAACAGCATTTTTGGGTATGCTAATTGCAACACAATTAAAAGAGCCTTATCTGAAAAAAGCAAAAGAGAAAAGCTACATAAAAGAGGCTTTCAAAGAGTTGATTTTAAGAGATAGAGAACTAAGATTTGTATTAGTAATATCTCTAATAATATACCTATTTAACCAGGTATTATTTAATATATATCAGCCATACTTTCTAGTAAGTGGTATTGATATTGCATACTTTGGAGTTATTTTTGCATCTTTTCAAATAGTTGCGGCATTTGGCTCTAAATATGCATACCTTTTTGAGCAAAAAATTGGTTTTATAAAAGGCTTATGGGTGCTACTTGCTATTGTAATAGTTAGCATATTTTTACTTGGCAATATTGTAGCAATTTATAGTTTTGTATTTATCTATTTGCAACAAATTGTAAGAGGTATTCGCCCAGTATTAGTAAGCGACTTTATAAATAAAAGAGTTTCATCTGAGTATAGAGCAACTATACTCTCATTGCAAAGCTTAATAGCATCAATTGCTTATGTGCCGTTAATGTCGCTACTATCATTTTTAAGTGGGCATTATAAGATAGCTCAAACTATAAATATAATGGGCTTAGTTGCAGTTATTTTTACAATAATTGCTGTAATTGGAAGTTTAATTTCACAAAAAAGGAGAAGAGAATGTATAGCCTAAAAGTTGATAAAAATTTAGAGTTGGCTCTAACCCTGCCAACTTATGCAGAGGCAATTTATGAAATTGTTAATAGAAATAGAGATGAATTTAAAAAGTGGTTTCCTTGGGTTGAACAAAACCTAAATTCAGATGATACAAAAGAGTTTCTGCAAGAGTGTTTGCAAGGTTTAGCAAAAGGAAAACTTTTGCACAATACCATTATCTACAAAGGTAAAATTGTAGGGATAGTAGATGCTAGATTAAAACCAGAGCATAAAAAAGGAGATGTAGGATACTGGCTAGATAAAGAGTATTGGGGCAAAGGAATTATGAGCAAAAGTGTAAAAGCTTTTATAAATTTTTGTTTTAGGGAGTATAATTTAGAGAAACTTACAATCCATTGCGATATAGATAATTGCAGTAGTTGCAATGTAGCAAAAAGAGCTGGAATGAAACAAGAGGCACTTTTAAGAAAACATTTTAGAGTAAATGGAGAGCAAAGAGATTTCTATAGATATTGTATATGCAAAGATGAAATAGAAACAAAGTAAAAAATAACTTGGAAGCAAGGTTTCAACCTTGCCAAGAGTTTGTTTGCAATAAAGAGTTATGAGTTGTGTCAGTCGTCATGCTGAACTTGGTTCAGCATCTCAAAGGTGCTAACTGCATAAAAGCGAGATTCCAAAACGAGTTTTTTGTCATGCTGAATTTATTTCAGCATCTTTAATATTGCAACT
>JAMONW010000071.1 GCA_027066355.1 Campylobacteraceae bacterium | reverse complement strand
AATTTTTGATAATTTTTTATAGCTTTTGAATACTCTTTTTTAGAGAAAGCCTCTGTTGCACTTTTGTTTGTAAAGTAATCAAAAATCCCCGCATTTGCAACAAAAGAGAAAAGTATCACTAACAAAAGTGGCTTTAAAAAACTCCTTAAACTCTTAACCCTGAACTTTCTAAACATTTTTTCTCCTTGTTGGCAAAGAGAATAGTGCCATAAATATTAGCAATATTGCTATACCCAAAGGATATATAAACAACTCCTTTTTATTATGAATTGTCTGCTCCTCTTTGCTATCAATTGTTAGTGAATTTTCTATAATATTTGCTAATTTTGCCATATCTTGATTGTTTAAACTATAGACCATATATGCACCACCTGTTTTTAGTGCTAACTCTTTTATTTTGTCATCTCTTTTAAATATTACAATATCTCCTTTCTTATCTTTTATAAACTCTCCATTCACTTTTAAAGGTTTGCCTTTTTTTGTAGCTGTGGCATAGATAAAAACTTTAATATTATGCTCTTTTGCATATGAAATCTCTTTAGAGTAATCCTTTTTATCTCCACCATCACTAAAGATAAGCAAAGCTTTACTCTTTTTATCTTTCATTAAATCATTTGCCGATTTAAGAGCCTCTAAAATAGATGTTCCTTTTAAATTTAGATAATCTGTTTTTAAATTGCTAGATAAAAAGCGCAAAGAGTTATAATCATTTGTCAAAGGCGCAATTAAAAATGCCCTATCACTAAAGCCAAGTAGTGCTACTTTTGTTTGCTTTAGGTGTTTTAGAAGCTCTTTAAATTTTGCTTTTGCAAACTCAAATCTATTTGGATACAAATCTTTTACAAACATAGATTTAGATATATCAATTGCTACAACCAAACTTTTGCTACTGCTTTTTATTTTAATTTCACCCATATCAATTGCAGGTCTAGCAATTGCCACAACCCCAAAAGCAAAAGCAAAACTCAAAAGCAAAGCTCTAATTTTTGGGCTAAGTGCGCTCTTGTTTGGACTAATTTTTTCTAAAATCTCTGTGCTAAAGTGCTTTAAAACTCCATTTGATTGCTTTATAGCAACCCAAATCATAGGAGCTAAAAGTAGCAAAAATGCTAAAAAGTAAGGGTGTTCAAATCTCATATCAGCACCTCTTGTTTTTTAAATTCTCGCCTTCGTGGGAAAGAGGCAATACTTTTAGCCCTAGAACCTAAATCCTGAACCCTGAACCCTAGCTCCTGAACTCTAATCATTCTTAACTCCTAAATATTTATAGAAATAGAGTGCTAATAAAAGCAGTAATCCAAATGCCAAAGGATACTCAAAGTAGTAACTCTTTTTAACATATTTTGTAGCTTTTATTTTGCTCTTTTCTAGTTTGTCAATTGTTGCATAAATTCTCTTTAGTGCCTCTACACTATTTGCATTAAAAAACTTTCCACCTGTGCTTTTTGCAATATGCTCTAGCACTTGTGGGTTGTAATCTCCTACACTTCCTAAACCAACTGTATATACTTTTATGCCATATTTTTTTGCTGTTTTTATTGCAACATCAAGAGGAATTGAGTTTGTATTATCCATTCCATCTGTTAGTAAAATTGCAATTTTATTTTTGGCTTTGCTACCTTTGAATAAGTTTGAGCTTAAAAATAATGCTTCATAAAGTGATGTTCTTTGCACTCCAGCAACTCCAACATCTATACGCTTTAATAGCCTTATCATACTATTTTTATCATAAGTTAGTGGCACCGCAACATAGGCAAAATCTGCAAATATTGTTAAGCCTATTTTATCGTGCTTTCTTTTATGCAAAAAGTCAATAATAATATCTTTTGCAATATTAAATTTATTATACTCTCTCATTGAACCACTTGCATCAAGAAGCAAGGCAATTTCATAACCTTTATCATTTTTTATCTCTACATCACTTTTTTTAATTGGAGAGGCTAGAGCAATACTTAGCGCAACCACCACCAAAAACCAAAGAGTGTTTTGCACAATATTGCTCTTTTTTGCAACACTCTCTAAAAGCTTAAATCCAGGAAAGTAAATTGCAATACTCTTTTTTTTACAAAACTTTGCACATATTAAAAATAGTAGTGGTATTGCTAAAAAATAGGGATACTCAAATACTATATTTTCCATTTTATACCCTTTATAAACTCTTTTACTCTATTTTCTAAATCTTTATTCAATTTTGGAATATCTTTTTTATACTTATATGGCTCTAACTCTTTTTCTAGTTGCAAATATTGCTTTGAATTTGACTCATCAATAAAGTGAGCTAAATCTTTGCTAAATATATAAGCTACACTCTTTGCATCACTATAATCTATATTTTGCACCCTTTGCATAGCCAACTCTTTTGGTGTTAGTTTAAATATCTTTCTTTTTGGGCGCTTTGTTAAAAAGTAAAGAGCCAAAAGAATAACTACAACAACTACAATTGCAACTACTATCCAAATTGGATTAAATAGCTCTATTGGTGCGATAGTTTTTATATCTCTTAATTTATTTAATTCATCCATCTCTACCCTTTAAAAATTTGCGATGTCCTTATGTATAGTTCATCATTGCAGTATATTTTGCCATAAGTTGCACCATACTCAAGGGCCTCTTCTTTTAGTTTGTTATCAAGATTTTTTATTGCATTTTTATACTTTTTTATAATATTTGAATTTATATTTAGCTCCATCTCTTTTTGTGAAGTTGGGTCTATTAACTCAAGCTCTCCACTTAAATTTGGCTCCTCTTCAAAGTGGTCGCGAATTGCAATTGTATATAACTGGTGGCGAGAGAGCAAACTTAAATCAATCTCTTCATAAAAATCACTCAAAATAATTACTATAGCCTTTTTTTTGAGTTTTGCTTGTAGAAATGTTGTAAGTTCACCAAAATTAGCCTCTTTGCCAATTGGATTAATGCTTAAAAGCTCTTCTACCGCACCTTCAACTTGCCCTACTCTTTTTGATGGCTTAAAGTGGCGCTCTAATTTATTGCTAAAAATTATACTCTCAAATCTATCACCATTATTAATTGCACTAAATCCAATAAGTGCTAGTAGCTCTGCCATTACCTCATTTTTTAGGCGTTTTGTGCCAAAAAGCAAAGAGCCACTTAGCATTGCTACAACTACAATATGAAGTTCTCGCTCTTCATGAAACTCATTTAATTTTAGTTCACCAGTTTTGGCTGTGGCTTTCCAGTTTATCTTTTTTATATCATCTCCACTATTGTAGTTGCGAATTTCTGCAAAATCTAAGCCATCACCCTTAAAAGCTGTTAAATTATTTCCAATATTACCGGTAAAAACTGATTTTTTTGCTTTTAATATTATCT
>JAMONW010000070.1 GCA_027066355.1 Campylobacteraceae bacterium | reverse complement strand
AGGGGCTTCTCCAAACCCCCAAAAAGATAGTAATATGGTTACAAAATATATGATTGATGCTGGATATAATGTATTTCCAATATATCCAAAAGAAGATATTATATTAGGACAAAAAGTTTATAGAAGCTTAGCAGAAATTCCTCATAAAGTTGATATTGTAGTAATATTTAGAAAACCAGCTGCTGTTAGTGCTATTGCAGATGCCGTAATTGCAAGAGGTGATGTTGATTTGATGTGGACTCAACTTGGAATTGTAAATAATGAAGCTGCTCAAAAAGTAAAAGATGCTGGAATTAATGTGGTTCAAAACTTATGTATTAAAATAGAACATAAAAACTTAATTGCAAAATAGATATTGGTAAGATAAACTCTTACCAATAAAGAACTATCTTTCTTCTACCCCAGTTTAATGCTCTTCTTTTATTAACACCCATATAGATATCTATTCTATTGCGCCATCTTTTATTCATTTTATCACGCACTACATAATATCCAGATAAGCCCATAATTTTAACCTTAACACCATTTGTTAAACCATACTTTTTAATTAAATCTGGCGATACTGCAATAATTTTCATACCTGGTTTAAGACGATTATTCCAAGCAGCTAAAAATGGTGTTTTATCTGTTTGTCTATGGTGTGAAGTATATGCAGTAGCTGTAACTCTAATCTTTCTTCTATATTTTAAAGCTGGAACTTTTCTGAATTTAATATTTCTTATAAAATCAAAATTGCGATTTTCTCTTTTAGCAAACTTAACTGGATTTAAGTATATTTTTTCTCCAACTACAATATGACTACTTCTACTCAATTTATTTATCTCTCTAAGCAAAGTGATAGACTTATTAGTCTTTTTAGCAATTGAAAATAAAGTATCACCTTTTTTAACTACATAAAAATCTTTATTAGCTAAGTTTAAACTTTGAGCTACTTTTTTAACTTTACTATTTTCTATAGATTTAGCAAATTTAGTAGTTATAGGCAATTTTAGTTTTTGACCTATTTTAATGGTATTATTCTTCTCTAAACCATTTAATTTAACTAAAACTCTCTTTTTTAGAGAAAACTTTTTAGCTATTTTAATTAAACTATCACCCTTTTTAACTGTATAAAATGTAAAGTTGTTATCTAAAAAATTTTTAGATTTTTTAGCAACTTTAAGAGTCTTATTAATATCTTTAGCAATTTTTAATTTTTTTATTGCACTTTTAGCTATAGATTTAATATTATTTTCAACTTTTGCTTCTTTTCTTGATAAAGTTGCATCTTTATTATCTGAAGCTTTAGTTATTTTGCTATTTTCGAGTGATTTTGTAGTTTTTGTAGTTTTAGATATAAGTTTATTCTCAAATTTTATACTCTTATGTTGAGTTTTTTGCTTATCTTTGGCAGTATAAACTACCTCAATGGGTTTGGGCTTAGATTTGGGTTTTTCTTTAACTTTTATAGCTACTATATTAGAGTTATTATCCTCTTTTGTAGCTAAAGAGCTATACGCACTTCTATCTATTAAAGATTGAAAACCATAATCTGCATGATAACTATCTCTGTATCTATCTAGCAAACTATCAAAATAGCTTTTTGAACGGTTGATTTTAATAATATTTTCAACTTTGTTAAAAGCTACTTGATTACTCTTTTCACTAAGATTTTTTACATTAACATTATGAAATTTAATGTTATATGGATTACAACTATTTTTATAATCCATTCCCTCTTGACATGAAACAAATCCATAACTTAATTCTGATATTAAGCAAAGTGAAGCAGCTGCAACACTTTGCTTAATCGAGTAAAGCTTCTTACTCATTTATCTCCTTTTTTATGTTAAAAAATTTAACATCTCTGGCATAATATCCATTTTTTCAATAATTTTCAAGTGTATTATATCTTTTTTAAAGAGATTATCGATTTTATCTGACAATTTGATATTTAATTTTTTTGAAATTGCCTTTAAAGCCTCTATATCTGAGTTTACATCAACTTTCGATGCTTTGGCAATAGTTAAACTAAATTTTGTCCACTCTGCAGTTGAATATGCTACAAAAGGTAACACTTTGTCATTTTTTTCTTCATATGCTTTAATTGCAGTTGCAGTATGTGGATCCATTAGGTAACCATTTTCCAAATATCTACCTATTATCTCTAAAGCTTCATCATCTGTGCAACTGTATGCTTCAAAGTCCTCTTTAAATTGCTTTAATTCATCTTCATTTAGCTCATAAAATCCATTTTGGCTTAATGAATTCATCAACTCTTTGGTTCTAGTAGCACCAAATTTATCATAAAGAACTCTCTCTACATTAGAACTTTTTAAAATATCCATTGCAGGAGAGTTTGTTTGAATTAACTCTCTATCTCTTAAATCATACTTTCCACTATTTATTAAATCTGTTAAGATATCATTTCTGTTTGATGATATTATAATTTTCTCTATTGGCACACCAGCTTGTTTTACATAGTATGCACCCAAGGCATTTCCAAAATTTCCACTTGGAACTATAACATTAATTTTATCTCCAAGCTCTATTTTACCTACTTTTAAAAGCTCTAAATAGCTGTAAATATGATAAATTGTTTGAAATATAATTCTTCCAAAATTTACAGAATTTGCAGCTGAGAGTTTAATATTTTTTTCATCTAAAGCTTTTTTAAATTCACTAGATGCCAAAAGAGATTTCAAAGCATCTTGTGTATCATCAAAGTTTCCTTTTACGCCAAGCACTTTTAAATTTGGAGCATCTTCTGTAACCATTTGCAAACGCTGAACATCGCTTGTGCCACCATCTGGATATAAACAACAAACCTTTATATTATCTTTGTTTTTAAAAGTTTCAAGCGTTGCAGGACCAGTATCGCCACTAGTTGCTGCCATTATAAGATAGTTCTCTCCTCTACTCTTAGCTAATGAAGACAAAACAACACCAAAAGGTTGAAGTGCCATATCTTTAAATGCTCTAGTTGGTCCATGATAAAGCTCACTAATATATAAATCCTCTTTTACTTTAACCACTGGCACAGGATTATTTGCATCATCAAACTCATCATATCTAGCCAAAGCTTCATCTATTAAGCTATCTTCAATATCTATTTCAAAAGATTTTAATACATCTTTTGCCAACTCTTTATAACTTGAATTTTTATGTTTTTTTATAAACTCCAATCCAAAATTTGGCAAATACTCTGGCACATAAAGCCCACCAAAACTTGCCATAGGGCTAAGAATTGCCTCACTAAAACTTACACTACTCTTTTTTACACCGTCATTACCACGACTCTCAATAAAATTCATCTCTTTTCCTAAAAAATTTTTGCGCAATTATACCAAAATTATTATAATGTGATACAAGTGCCTATGCCACTATTTGTTAATATCTCTAAAAGTAAAGAGTGTTCCACTCTTCCATCTATTATATGAGCTTTTTTAACTCCACCCTTAAGTGCCTCTATACAAGCATCTACCTTTGGCACCATACCACCATTAATTGTTCCATCTTGCTTTAACTCCTGAGTCTTTGCAATTGTTAATGTATTTATTAACTTCTTATTTTTATCTAATACACCTGGAGTATCCGTTAAAAATAGGACTTTTCTAGCACTTAAAGCAACTGCAATTTGACTTGCTGCTAAATCTGCATTTATATTAAACCCAGGATGTCCCAAACTACCACCACTTGCTATTGGTGCAATTACTGGAATCATTCCATCATCTAAAATTTTATAAACAACATCTGGGTTAACATCTTCAATTACACCTGTATAACCAAACTTTTGGCTATCTTTTGGAACTGCTTTTATAAAGTCTGCATCTTTACCAGAAATTCCAATAGCCTTGCCACCTTGAGAATTTAGCATTGATACAATCTCTTTATTAACCTCTCCACAAAGCACCATTTCAGCTATTCTCATAACCTCTTTTGTAGTAACTCTTTGACCATCAATAAATTCTGTTGAAATACTCAAATCGCTCAAAAGAGATGTAATACTCTTACCTCCACCATGAACAACTACTGGCTTCATACCTACTATTCTAAGTAGTGCTATATCTTGCGCAAACTTTGCTTTTAAATCTTCGCTAGTTTGTGCTGAACCACCATACTTTATTACAATAATATCATCTCTAAATTTATTTATATAAGGTAATGCTTCTAAAAGTGTTTTAACTGTTTCTATTTTATTTTGCATAATATCTATCTATCTCCTTAAAAACTTTATCTTCAATATTTAACCTTAACTTCATTAATGTTATTGGCAAGTTAAACTCCTCTAATTTTACCATATCTTTTTGTGTAGTTAAGATAGTTTTTGCTCCAATTTCTTGCATTTTTTGGATAATTTGCTCTTTCTTAAAAAATGAGTGGTCTTTTAATATCAATTTAGCGACAACTCCTTTTGGTAAATATGGCTCTAACCTATTTGGATTTGCAATTGCTGTAACTAAAAGCATTTTATCACTTAAATTTTCAAACTCTACAACTCTTTTAAAATCTATCTCTTCTTTTAAAATTAAATCTGCCCTACTCCTACTAAAGTAAAACTCTCTAAGTGGACCAGAGGGCAAAACAAATCTATTTTTCAACTCTTTTGCTTCTAGTAAAATATCAAACTTTTTTATATTTACCTTGCTAAAAGCATCATCTAAAATTATTAAATCTGCACCATTTCCTTTTGCTAACTCAATTGCTTTGGCTCTATCTTTACTTACTATCACATCAGCATTAGTGCTATTTGCAACAAGCATAGCTTCATCACCACTTTGCTCTACATTTTGCAAAATTTTGCCCTCTTTTTTAACCCAAAGCAAACCTTTGCTTACTCTACCATAGCCTCTTGAAATGTAACAAACTTTTAACTCTTTAAAGTGCTTAATTAACTCAATAGCAAATGGTGTTTTACCACTACCACCAACAGTAATATTTCCAATACTAATTATTTTTATACCATAATCTTTTGGCTTTGAAAAAAAGAGCTTAAAAAGCCCTACTAAAGCATATATTAAAGATAGAGGCAAAAGCATAATAGATATAATGTAGTGATACCACTTAGGATTATAATAAACTCTCTCAAAAAACTCTATCATCAACTAAAATTCTCAATTCACAACTCATAATTCATCATTCATAACTATCAAATATGCTTAGCATCAACCTCTTTTATGGCTCTGCAAACATACATAGCATCATCTTTGCTCATCTTTCCATAACAAGGAATTGATAAAACCTTTTGATATGCCTCTAAAGCACTTGGATAACTAAATACTTTTAAATCATACTTTTTCTTATAATATGAAGTAAAATTTAATGGAATATAGTGTAACCCAACCTCTATACCCATACTTTTTAACTCTCTTGCAAAGGCATCTCTATTTTTATCAATCTCTATTATAAAATAACTATATTTATGCTCTTTTGATTTAATTGGCAACTCTACATGTGATAAATTTTCTAACTCTTTAAAGTAGATATCAACAATCTCTTTTTTCTTTTTTAAAAGCTCTGCTCTTTTAACTAACAACTCATTTAGTAAATATGCATTTAAGCTATCAAGCCTAAAATCGCATCCAATATCTACTATATCATATAGATAACTAACATCTCTATTTACCTCAACTAACCCATGCTCTCTAACAAGTTTTGCTCTATCAAACTCTTTTTTACCTTTAAATGTAAGCATCGCACCTTTTAGGGTATTGTCAAGTTTATAATTTAATGAAAATAGTGCTATATCACCTTTAACTTCTACACTATCATCAAAAATTGGATTATCACTAAAATCTTCAATAACAATTAATTTATTCTCTTTTGCCACCCTAATAATTTCATCAATATTTTGAGTCAATCCTGCAAAATGAGATACAACAACAGCTCTTAATTTTTTGCTTTTATTTCTATCTACAAGCTCTTTAAAAGAGTCTATATCCATATGATAACTCTTTTTTTCAATATTTGTAAAAATTGGCTCACTATCAAATTGTCTAATAGCCTCTGGTATATCTGCATACGCATTAATTGGGCAAATTACCTTATCTCCTCTTTTTAAATCAAGTGAACAAAATGCCAAATGTATTGCAGTTGATGGATTATTTACGCTTAAAGAAAACTCTCTTTTTGCAAGT
>JAMONW010000069.1 GCA_027066355.1 Campylobacteraceae bacterium | reverse complement strand
TAAACCTTTTTTCTATTCTATCTACTGCATTTTCTACTATAGTTTCAAAATTTTCACTATTTATCTTTGATATACTATTAATAAATGTTGGTTTATAAAATGGAACTTTATAACTCATAATTTCTCCTTAACTACACTGCTTGGCACCTAAATCTAGCAACTCTTCACAGCTAAATCCAGCCTTTTTGCGACCATTAATATCAAATTGATTGGCTCTACTTTTTAGTTTATATTTTTGTAATATATCTTTATACCTACTTTGTGGATTACTACCTTCTAACTTACATAAATATTTAAACCACTTATCACCTTTAAAGACATGCTCTATCTCTTCATTATAAATTATACCCAAAGCTTCTATAAGCTCTTTAATAATATCACTTTTTTTATAACTTTTTAACTTATTTATAATCTTTGGATTTACATCTAAGCCACTAGCCTCAAAATATCTAGGAACAACTGCCATTCTCTCAATTGCACTATCTTTACTATTGTAAGCTACTTCAAAAAGCCCCTTATGCACTGGTAAATCACCATACTTTACACCAAGTTTCTCAAGCAAATTAGAGAGCATTTTGAAATGTCTAATTTCATCTTGTGCCACAATTAGCCAATCTACTTTAAACTCTTTTGGCATATTATTAAATCTATAAACTGCATCAAGAGCTAAATCAATAGCACTAAATTCAATATGTGTAATTGAGTGAATTAATGCTACTAGAGCCTCTTTTTTTGAAAAATCACCTCTTTTTGGTAAATCTTTGGGCTTAACGATAGTTGCAAATTTACTATAGCTTGGCTCTTCTTGAATCTTTGGAGTAAAATCTAAAAACTCTATATTCTCTTTTTTGCAATACTCTATTACTCTATCAACTATAAGCTCTTTTGTGTTAATATCTGCACTAAATAGTGCTGTCTCAATTTCAGCATAAAAATCCATAAGGAGTATTATATCTTATGCAAATAAAAGTTAAGCCAATGGGTGTATATCAAACAAATTGCTACATTTTAACTGTAGATAATAAAGATTATATTATAGACCCCGGAATGGATGCAACCCCTTGGGTATTAAAAAATGTTAAAAATCCAGTTGCTATATTAAACACACATGGACATTTTGACCATGTTTGGAGTAATGCAGAGTTAAAAGAGGAGTTAAAAATACCAATCTACTGCCCAATTGATGATACTTTTATGCTTTTAAATGACCCATTTGGATATGGTGTGCCTCCTTCAAAGGCAGATTACAAAGTAAAACCTAATGAAAAAGTTAATATTCAAGGTGTTGAGTTTAGATTTTTGCACTTCCCGGGGCATACTCCGGGGTGTAGTGTAATTGAGTATAAAGATATTTGGTTTAGTGGAGATTTTCTCTTTAAAGGTTCTATTGGTAGATGGGATTTTAAATACTCTAATAGAAATGATATGTTAAATAGCCTAAAAAAAGTAAAAACATTTACTAAAAAAAATAAAAAAATACTACCAGGACACGACAAAGATTCTACTTTGTTTACTGAGTTAAAAACTATCGATTATTGGATAAGGGTTGTTAAAAATAGTTAAATATTTAAAAATATAAAGAATTTATATATTTTTTAGTATTAATTTATCTATTTTATGTTATACTTGGCAATAAACCCTATAAGGAAATTGCCATGAAAAAGATACTTTTATCTTCGATTTTAGCATTTGCACTATCATCAAATGCAAATGCAGCAGACCCTAGTTTGTATCCAAGTTCAATTACTATTATGACTGGATATACTGTTTTTTCTCAAGAGTGCAAAGTAAACAGTAACCATGCATATAGTTTTAGATTTACACAAAATGATTTTGGAATAGATAATTTTGGTATTGGAGCATTTCAATTAGCCCTAGATTATACTCCAGATATTCCATATAAAACCCTTGATGAACAAACTTCAAGTATTAAATTTGGACCAAATTTACTTTGGTATTTAGACAATACTAGTGAAGTTACCCCTTATTTACTATTAGGCTTAGGTGTAGAAAATTTAACAAATCCAAAAAATGGATTTAACTCACTAGATTTTTATGCAAATGCAGGAGCTGGGGCTGAATATATACTAAGAGATGATATCTCATTAGTTGCTGAAGCAAAGTATAGCTACTCAGACCCAAAAAGAAAAGGCACAACTGTAAGTGCTGGTTTAAAATTTAGCTTTGGTGAATAATATTTAATAGTAGTTATACCATATTTTTAGCAAGGTTAAAACCTTGCTTCCTA
Organism: Campylobacteraceae bacterium; assembly: GCA_027066355.1. Taxonomy (GTDB): domain Bacteria; phylum Campylobacterota; class Campylobacteria; order Campylobacterales; family Sulfurovaceae; genus JAADEQ01. The sequence continues at coordinate 6,742 of JAMONW010000069.1, read as the reverse complement.
AATCATAAAATAATTTTAAGCTCTCTTATTCTAACTCCCTCTCTCTATTTTTAAGATAACTTATAATTCCATCCACAATGCCTTGTGCCATTTTGTTTTGATATTTAGCAGAGCTTAATCTTGCTCTCTCTTTGGAATTAGATATATAACCAGTTTCAATTAATATTGCTGGCATCTGTGCGCCTACCAAAACATAAAAAGGAGCACCTTTTACACCATTATCTTTTACCCTTTTATAGTTAGCTCTAAGAGAGTTTAACATACCTCTTTGAACATCAAGAGCCAACTTATTAGATAACACAATTTTTGGACCTGTAAATACAGTATTTAAAAGCACCTCTTTTGTAGTTCTATCCATACTTTTAAGCAACATTCTATTCTCTCTTGCTGCAATTCTTTTTGCTCTTGCATTTCTAGCTTGACTTAAAAAGTATGTTTCAATTCCTTTTGCAACTTCTCTTCTACTTCTATTTTTTATAGAGTTTGCATGTATTGATACAAAAAGGTCTGCATTATACCTATTTGCTTTTCTAGTTCTGCTACCAAGAGTTAAAAAAACATTTTTATAACGAGTCATTTTTGCATTAAAGCCTAAACTTTTTAGCTTTTTATATACCCTTTTTGCAATTGATAACACTATATCTTTTTCTCTCTTTCCACCAGCAATTGCACCTGGGTCTTTACCACCATGCCCTGCATCTATTACTATAGTATAGTTATGTTTTAAGTTTGCAGAATAAGGTGTTTTAATAAGTTTAACTTTTTTTACAATTTCGTCATCTTCTTTAACTTTTGAAAAAAGCTTTTTGGGTGAAATTTTTTTATTTTTTTTGCTATTGCTTAAAACTTCTACCTTACTAGGTAATGTTACATAAAAAATTGGTCTATCTTTTTGATAATATCTAACTTTATAACTCTTTTTACTATCAATAACAACTCTAACAGTTTTTGGCTTATTTTGCCCTACTCTTATAGATTTTACATCCCCTTTGAGTTTAATAATTTTCTTTACTTTTCTATTAATATAGCAATTTTTAAAATCAAAATAGTATTTTGTTATACTACCTTTTGTAATAGCACTTGCCTTGAAATCACCTTTTTTAAGGCTTTTATCAAACCAAATTAATATCTTGTCATCATTAACAGTTATATTTTTTAAAATATTTGATGCTTCTGCTATATTAAATATAAAAAGCAGTATAAAAAATAGTTTACTCACCATTTACTAGTTTATCCATTAACTCTTTAACTGTTATAATCTCATTTAATCTATACCCATTAGCACCTGTAAAGAAGAGTCCAGTATCTAGTTTGCCATCATAAGCATCACTTAGAGAGTCTGCAATACAGTAACCTACTACTTTTGCCTCTTCTCCACGGTTACATGGTGTTACACAATTTGAAATACACTTAATCTTAGGTGCTGTTCCCTCTTCTATCATTTTATGTAGATTAGTTTTTACACCTCTAGCAGGATATCCAACAGGTGATTTAAAAAGTTTTATATCCTCTTCTTTTGCATTAATTATTACTTTTTTAAACTCTTCACTAGCATCACACTCAACTGTTCCAATAAAGCGAGTTCCCATCTGAACACCATTTGCTCCAAGCTCTATCATTTTATCTATATCACTCTTATCCCAAATACCACCAGCAGCAATAATTGGCATATCTCCCCATTTTTTAGCTTCCTCTACTATTGGAGGTAAAATCGCCTCTAATTGGTTCTCTGGCTTAAAGCAATCATCATACTTAAAACCTTGATGCCCACCACTTAATGGTCCTTCAACAATAACTGCATCTGGTAATCTACCATGAGTCTTTTCCCATCTTTTACATAAAATTCTAAGTGCTTTAGCAGTAGAAACAATAGGAATTAGTGCAACATCTGGATAATCTTTTGCAGCTTCTGGCATAGTAAGTGGAAGTCCTGCACCAGTTATAATCATATCAGCACCTGCTTCACAAGCATCTTTTACTACTCTATCATAATCACTTTGAGCATATAAAACATTACACCCTAAAGGTGCATCACCACAAATCTCTCTTGCATTTTTAAAAATTTGCTTTAGTGCATCTGCACAATAGAAGTTTTCTGCCTCATAAGGTCTGCCCTCACCCAAAACTCTTTTTGCATATTTTCTATTTTCATAAATGCCTGTTCCTACAGAGCTAATAATTCCTAAACCTCCCTCTTTACTAACACTTCCTGCTAACTTATCCCAAGAGATTCCAACACCCATTCCACCTTGGAATATTGGTATTTTAATTTCATATTTTCCTATTTTTATTGGCTTTAACATTTTATCCCACCTTTACTTTAGCAAACTTTCTTTTACCAACTTGTAAAATATACTCACCACTATCTAACTTTAACTGCTCATCAACAACTTTTTGCTGATCTATCTTAACAGCTCCTTGCTTAATATCACGACGACCTTGAGAAGTTGAAGGCTCAATTCCACACTCTACAAGTGCTTTACATATCCAAATTCCCTCTTCAAGCTCAAATTCAGGTATATCATCTGGTATCTCTTTTTTCTTAAATTGCTTATCAAAAGCCTCTTTTGCATTTTGTGCATCTTCTTTAGAGCTAAATCTCTCTGTTATCTCTAGGGCTAATTCCTCTTTAACCTTTTTAGGATGCAAAGTTCCATCTGCAACGCCACTTTTAAGTGCTTCTATATCTTCTAAACTCTTACTGCTTAAAAGCTCATAGTAGCGCCACATCAACTCATCAGAAATAGAGAGTAATTTTGCATAAATATCTTTTGGCTCTTCACTAATTCCTATATAATTGCCTAAAGATTTACTCATTTTATTAACGCCATCAAGACCTTCAAGAATTGGCATCATTAAAATTGCTTGTTCTTTACCAACACCATAAGCTCTTTGTAGGTGTCTTCCCATATGTAAATTAAACTTTTGGTCTGTTCCACCAAGCTCAATATCTGTTTTAAGTGCAACACTATCATAACCTTGCAGTAGTGGATATAAAAACTCTGAAACTGCAATTGATGTTCCACTCTTATATCTCTTCTCAAAATCATCTCTCTCTAACATTCTAGCAACATTATATTGAGTAGCAAGTTCTATTAAACCATTTGCACCAAGTTTATCTAACCACTGCGAGTTAAAATATATTGTTGTTTTACTCTCATCTAAAACTTTAAAGGCTTGGTCTGTATAACTTTTGGCATTCTCTAAAATCTCATCAATTGAAAGCATTTTTCTTGTAACGCTTCTACCAGATGGATCTCCAACTCTAGCAGTAAAATCACCAACAATTAGTTGAATATGACCTCCATACTTTTGAAATGTTGCTAATTTTTGTAAAACAACAGTATGTCCTAAGTGAATATCTGGAGATGTTGGATCCATTCCAAATTTTACAAAATACTCCTCTCCATTCTCATAATATCTCTTAACTAGCTTCTCTATAGCTTCAAAATCTATAATCTCTGCTGTTGCTCTTTTTATTTCGTTTAATGCTACTTCTAAACTCACTACTTCTCCTTAACTTTTATAGGCATCTTTTAGAGATACAAAATCTATTAATTTAAACTTTCTTGAAATTATATCTTTTATTCTATTTTGGTTATCTGAACTTGTCTCAACTTCTAATCTACAATACTCTGCACTATCACTACTTTGAATGCCAAGTTCAATATTTGTAACATTTAGATCCAAACTATCTAGCACTCTTAAAAGCTCTAGCAAAGCACCCTTTTTATTTTGTAAAGCTACAACCAATCTAAATTTGTTACTTTTTAATATATTCCATTTTACAAAAATTAGCTCTTTATCCTCATTTAGCATATTGTAGGCTTTTTTGCACATTTTATGGTGAATTACTGCTACTCCTTTATCATAAAAGGCAATAATATCATCTCCCATTTTTGGATGGCAACAGTAATCAAACTCTGCATCTTCAAGAGCTTTATTTGTAAAGAATATAAATTTATTTATCTTTTTAATCTGTGGCTTTTTATACCCTTTTTTTAGCAATTCCCAAAATCGAACCTCTTTTAAATTTTTATAAGAGGCTATATTTTTAATTTTCTCTTTTAAAAGATCTAAATTATCTACAACTCTTCTTATATTAGAATCGATTTTTAACTCTTTTGTAATCTCTTCTATCTCACTAGGTGGTGTTTTAAAAATAGAGGCTAAAATTTTGTATGCAACCTTTGTTTCTACATCTTTAAGCCTTCGATTGCACATTGCTCTAATACCCTCTTTTGCTTTACTTGTTTTTACATTATCTACCCAAGTGCAATGCAATCTTGGCTCATCTTGAGTAATTATTTTAACAATATCACCATTTTTTAACTTACTAAGTAGTGAAACCTTCTCTTTATTTATAGTTGCTGATGTTGCTAAATCTCCAACTTCAGAGTGAATTGCATATGCAAAATCTAAAACAACTGCATCTTTAGGTAGAGTAAACTTTTCACCAATTGGAGAAAATACCACTAACTCTTCACTAAAGAGATCACTTTTGGCATTCTCATAAAACATTTCAGGAGATTCATTATCATAAGGCATCTCCTTAATCCAATCTAGCTTAATTTCGCTATCATCTCCCTTATATTTCCAATGTGCTGCAATTCCACACTCTGCAACATTATGCATCTGTTTTGTTCTAATTTGAGCTTCTATTATACTATCGTGAACAAAAAGTGTTGTATGTATAGTTTTATAACCATTATCTTTCGGAAGCGCAATATAATCTTTAAACCTTGAAATAATTGGAGTATAATTAAGATGCAAAATTCCTAAAACTTTATAGCAAAGTAGTGGTTTATCTACTATTATTCTAATAGCTAAGAGGTCTAAAACCTCTTCTATACTAACACCTTTTCTTTGCATCTTCATATAAATTGAGTAGTAGTGTTTAACTCTTTTTTCAATTATTATATCATCTCTATGAAAACCATTCTCATTTAGTATGCTTTTTATCTCTTCTATAAAACCATTTAATCTTAAATCTAAATCTTGCATATGTGATGTAATATAGTCATCTATCTTCTTATACTCATCAGGGTAGATATATCTAAAACTAAAATCTTCTAACTCTCTTTTAATCTTAGACATACCTAATCTATGAGCTATTGGAGTATAAACAACAAGTGTCTCTTCTGATATTCTCTTTTGCTTATCACTTGATAGTGCATCAAGTGTTAACATATTATGAAGCCTATCGCAAAGTTTAATAATTAATACTCTACTATCTTTTATAGAAGTAAGTAGCATATTTTTAAATGTAAGTGCTGATTTAAGAAGTTTTTCATTAGAACTAGATGGAAGAAGTTCATCTTCTCTAAGTTCTGTAAATTTTGTTAATCCATTTACCAAAAGTGCAACATCTGCACCAAATCTACTCTCAATATCTTCAAGTGTATATGGAGTATCTTCTACAACATCATGTAAAAGTGCAGCAATTACCATTGTTTTGTTACTTGTAGTTGCCGCAACAATAGCAGCAACTAAAATTGGATGAACAATATATGGCTCTCCACTCTTTCTAAATTGTCCCTCATGAGCATCCATTGCAAATGAAATTGCATTTGCAATATCATCATCTATCTCTATTTGCTCTTTTAAAATTGCATAAGCACCATCTACTGTTGATATTTTACTAACTAAATCAACTATATTTGACACTTATTAATCCTCTAATATAATCTCTAACTTACCAAGTGCAATTTCGTATATTGCTATGTCTGTAGCTTTATTCTCTTTAATATTCATATCATCTATCAAAGGTTCTGCTCCATTTGTTAGTTCATTTGCTCTTTTACCAACTGCTTTTGCAAGAAGGTATCTGTCAAAATTATATTTCTCTAACGCTTTTGCAGTAATTTGTTCTAATCTCATTTTTTCTCCTTATTCTATTTTACTATTGAACAGAGTGTCATATCGCCATTTATAATTGACAACAAATTACTCTTTTCAAACATATTACAAACAACAATTGGCAACTTATTCTCTTTTGCTAGTGCAATTGCAGTATCATCCATAACTTTTATATGATCGCTTAATGCTCTATCATAACTTAACTCATTAAGTTTTTTTGCATCATCATATTTTTGGGGATCTTTATCATAAACTCCATCTACTTTTGTTGCTTTTATTAAAAGTTCTGCACCTATTTCACTAGCTCTTAAAGTTGCGGCAGTATCAGTTGTAAAATATGGATTACCTGTTCCAGCTGCAAAAACTACAACTCTACCCTTCTCTAAGTGGCGACGAGCGCGACGAACAATAAAGCTTTCGCCAATTTGATGCATATCAATTGCGCTTTGAAGTCTGCTCTCAACACCAATACTCTCTAATGCTTCTTGAATTGCCACACCATTGATAACAGTAGCTAACATCCCCATATAATCACCACTTGTTCTTTTAATGATACCATCTTTAGCAGCACTAACACCTCTAATAATATTGCCACCACCAACTACAATAGCAACCTCAATACCATTATCTACTAACTCTTTTATCTCATGAGCTATATATTTTAAAATCTTAGTATCTATACCATAACCATCATTACCCGCTAATGCTTCACCCGAGAACTTAATCAAGACTCTTTTTGCCATAAAAACCTTTCATATAGAGTAATTTATGGAATTATACCCAAAGTGTTTTTGATTGAGCTAAAATTCAAAATATTTATATTTAAGTATATATTATTTATCACATAAAATTACTTTATTACCTATAATACTTTACTTTTTAT
>JAMONW010000068.1 GCA_027066355.1 Campylobacteraceae bacterium | reverse complement strand
CTCTCTTATTGCTATTTTTTTTACTCTTTTTCTCTTTTTTATTTTTCTTCTCTTTTGCCTCTTTTAGCTCTTTGAGTTTTCTTTTTAAAGCTAATTCCAAATTATTTTTAGTTGCTTTATCATCTTTAAATTTTAGTATTAATTTATATACATATATAGCATTATCTAACTCATCTAATTTAAAATAGCAGTTAGCAATATTAAATAGTCTGTTAAGTTCATCTACATCTTTTGAGTGAGCTTTTTTATAATATTTTATAGCCTCTTTATACTCTTTTAATTTATATAATGTATTAGCTCTATTGTAGTTAATAATAGGTGTATCTTTACTATACTCATCTAATACATCTAGGGCTTTTTTATACTCTTTATTATTATAATAGTTTTGAAAACTCCATAACTTTTTAAAATCAAATAGCGAGGCATTACAAAAGAGTGATAAAACTACAATAATACTTAATACTCTATACATTTTTTCCTCTTTTTACTCTGCTTTTGCCAAAGAATTCATCTTTTGTTGGAATTGAGCTTAGTGATATTAAAAGTAGTAAAATTGATAGTATTAATGGAAAGTAAAATAACTCTACTCTATCTTTAACTTTTAAAACTCTTTTTTTGCCATCTCTTGCAATATTGCTATCTATTTTGTTAGCTAACTTTTCAATATCATTACCACTATAACTTGCAACTATATAATCTCCTCCACTCTCTTTTGCTATTTTCCCTAATTCAATATTTAGCCTACTCATAACAATTTTATCATTTATTAATTTTGTTTTCCCTTTTTCATCTAAAATTGGAGCCCCTTTTTGAGTGCCTATTAATATGGCATAGAGTTTGATATTCTCATTTTTAATAATCTCTTTAAATTTTTTTAAATCCTCTTTATCTCCTCCATCACTAATTACAACAGCAATTTTAGGCTCTCTATTTTTAAGACTATTTTTTAAAACTACTCCTAGTGCTTCAAAGTTTGTTGAACCTAAAAGATAGTTATTATCTATACCATCTATTACCTCTTTTAGGGTATCTTTATCACTTGTCATTGGAGAAACTAAATATACAGAGTTAGAAAAAGTTAAGACCATAATTTCATCATCAATTAAATTACCTAATAACTCTTTTGTTTTCTTTTTTGCAAACTCTAATCTATTTGGGTATCTATCTTTACTTCTCATAGAGCTAGAGATATCTAAAGCCAATATAACATTTAATGACTTTATAGTAATATCTCTTTCACCCTTAATAATAGTTGGTCTGCCAATTGCCAAAATCATAAATAGTATAGAAATAAAAAATATAATATTTCTTGCTCTATTGCTTATGCCACTGCCCTCAACTTTAATTCTCTCTAAAACCTCTTTGCTAAATACCCTCTCAACTCCCTCTTTGTTAGTTAAAACCAATATAGCAAATAGTGTAAACGGAACAAGTAACAAAAGCATTAATATTGCATTTTCAAAACTCATTTAGCAACTCCTTTAACACTTTTGAAGTAGATATATAGTAGCAAAAACACAATAGCAAATATTAATGGAAAATAGAAATAGTAACTATATTTTTTATAACTTTTATCTTTTATTTTTGTTGTTTCACTCTTTTCTATATCTTTATATATTACTTTTAAAGCACTGCTATTTGTTGCCAAAAAGAATTTTCCTCTACCATCTTTTGCCAACTCTTTTAATTTTGGCACATCTAAATCATCATATGTTCCAATGCCAATAATATATAGTTTAATTTTACTTCTTTTTACAATATTTAGCACCTCTTCATATTTAGTTTCACTCATATTATCAGCACCATCAGTTAAAAGAATTGCAATTTTACTTTTTGCTTTAGAGTTTTCTAATAAATATAGAGCTTGAATTAATGCATCATAAATTGCAGTTCTGCTACCAACAATTCCAACTCTTTGTTTACTTAAGATATACTCTAAATACTCTTTATCAAAGGTTAAAGGAGAAGCAATAAATGCACTACTTGAGAAGTTTATAATTCCTATTCTATCATTTATTCTATTTTTAATAAAGTTACTAACTACCTCTTTTACTGCACTAAATTTATCTTTTGTCAAATTGTTTTCATCAAAGTTTCTATCTTTCATAGATTGGCTAGAGTCTATTATTAACATAATATCTCGTCCATCTTGCTTTGTAGTATAGATACTCTCAACCTTTACAGGAGAAGCAAGAGCAGTTATTAAACTAACAATACCTATCCATTTAAAAATATCCAACCATCTGCTTTTTACTCTTTTTTTGCTAATTAGCAAGTGAATATATGGTAGATAAATTGCCAAAGTCTTAGCAGGACACTTTTTTGAACAAAGCCAAAAGAGTCCAATTAATAAAAAAATATATGGAAATTCAAAACTATAATGACTCATCACATACCTGCTTATATAAGTTATAATAATTTAAAGTTTGACTATCAACTTTTGCAACATCTTTTTTATATTTATATCTCTCTAAATGTCTTTTTAGTTGATAAAACAACTCTCTTTTTCTTCTATCAGTAGCTAATACCTCTCCATATTTAGTAGCTAAATAAGCGGCTTCTTTTG
>JAMONW010000067.1 GCA_027066355.1 Campylobacteraceae bacterium | reverse complement strand
GTGAATTAGATGCTCTTTATGATATGTTAGATATCTCTTTTAGTAGTGGCTATATATTTTGGTATATAGGAAGTGGTGAACATAAACACTATGAATTTATTGAGCAAGATAAAAGTAGTGTAATATGGCGCTTAAACCACGAAATAGAGGGGCTTTTTAGCTTGAACAGAAGTGATAATTTAGTTGATATTAAGCTTATACAAGCATATCAATTATTTGATAAAGCACTAGATGCCACACTAATAGGAGAAGTAGAGTTGTGAAGCTTGAACCAATTTCTCAGGTAATTATTACAGATAATTTTAATGAAGCTATAGAAAAATTAAAAGAGATAGTGCCAAAAGATTCTAAGTTTGAGCTTTTTATAAAAGAGGATGAAAACTTTTTAGTAAGTGATGCGAATGAAGTTATTGCAAAGGCTTATCTGGCTTCAAAAGAGAAAATTTTTATATCTCTTGGAGCTAAAACTTTTTCAGATGTTGTGCAAAATAGACTCTTAAAAATTATAGAAGAGCCACCTAAAAATAAAGAGTTTATACTATTAACTTCATCTAAATCAGCACTACTGCCTACTATAAAATCAAGACTCCCAATAACAAACTTAAAAAGTTCAAATGAAGAGATAGAGTTAAATTTAGATATTTCAAATCTTGATTTAAAAAAAGTTTATGACTTTGTGCAAGAGAATAAACGCATTAAACCAAAAGATGCAACTCTTTTGCTTGAACAAATAGTAAAAGAGGCTATAAAAAGTAAAAAATATAATATAGATGACTCATTACTAAAAACCTTTAGCGACACAAGAGAAGCCCTTGAAGTTGGCTCTTTGGCAGATTTTGTCTTAACATCACTTTTGCTAAAGCTACTTGCTAAAAAGGTAAAAAGATGAAAATTTATAAAATCTCAAAACCAAAAGATATAAAAGAGTATTTTAAAAAGCTAAATGTAGATGGTGGTGGTGTTGAGATAATGGCAAGAAAGAGCGAATTTAGCTTTATTCAAATAAAAGAGTTAAAAACCCCTGCAGTAAATATTTTAAAGCAAGAGGCACTAAGTGTAGGTGCTGAACTTGCAGTGCCAAGTGGTGTAATTCTTTGTAAAAAAGAGTTTTTTGATTGCCTACTTTTTGGAACAAGCGCTCAATTTAAAATATTAGCAAAAAAGCTAAAAGCCCAACCCTTTGGCTTAAAGCTAGTTGCCTCATTTTTAGAAGAGATTTTAAGTGTTAAAAAATATCCAATTAAAATAATGGGTGTTATTAATGCAAATAGTGATAGCTTCTTTAGTGGAAGCCGTTTTGTTGGCAAAGAGGCAATTGCTCAAATAGAGCAAATGGTAGATAACGGAGCTAAAATTATAGATATAGGAGCCGTATCTTCACGCCCAGGCTCAAGTGCAGTAAGTGTTAGCGAAGAGCTTGAGAGGGTAAAAGATATTTTAGATTTAATAAAAGAGCAAAAATTATATCAAAAAGCAACCTTTAGCATAGATAGCTATGCTCCAGAAGTTGTAGAGTATGCCCTAAATTCAGGTTTTAAAATTATAAATGACATTACAGGTGCAAGAGATACAAAAATTATAAAATTAGCAGTAAATTATAATGCTAAGCTTTGTATTATGCATATGCAAGGCACTCCGCAAACAATGCAAAACAATCCAACTTATGAAAATGTTATAACCCAAGTAGATGATTTTTTTGCAAAGCAAATTAACAAATGCCAAGAGCTTGGATTAAACAAAAGTGATATAATTTTAGATGTTGGTATAGGTTTTGGCAAAACTTTGGAGCATAACTTAGAGTTGCTAAAAAATCATCAGCACTTCACCCACTTTGGGTGTGAACTTTTAATTGGTGCTAGTAGAAAATCTTTAATTGATAAAATTATCCCAACACCAACAGAACTTAGACTCCCAGGAACCCTAGCAATTCACCTAAAAGCTATAGAGCGTGGTGCAACTATAGTTAGATGCCATGATGTTGCAGAGCATAATCAAGCTATAAAAGTTTGGCAAAAACTCTAGTTTGCTATGTAGGTAGCAAAAACTCCTCTTAAAAAGGTTTATAATTATAAGCAAAAAGGAGGCAAAGATGAATTTAGAGAAATTTGATAACTCACTATTAATTGTAGGCAATTTAGGTGAGCTTAAAATATTTAAAGTTAAAGATGAGCTAGATATTAGCCATAAAGACGATTTTCATACATCACACAAACACCACAAAGGCAAATTGGTAGAGCATTTAAGCTTTAATGAGTTGTGCGATGAAGAGTTTATAGAGTCGCATAAAAAACTATCTGAATTAGTAACAGATAAACAGGGGCATTTTGAGGGTAAATTTGGAAGTGAGAGTGGTGATGGTCCAAAAATTGAATTAGAAATAGAGGAAAAACTTATAGATTTAATCTCAAAACATATAAATAGCGTTTTAGCTAAAGAGAGCTATAAAAGATGGTATTTTGTATTTGATAAAGAGTATGCAAATAGAATTTTAAATAAAATTGATGATACTTACAAATCAAAACTTGCTAAAGCAATAGAAGAGAATTTAGTTAAAAAAGCTCCACAAGAGATAGTTGAAGAGTTTTTAGATTAATATTTTGGGGAGCTTAACTCCCCTCCTACCTAATAATTTTAAACTTTCTTATTAAACCTCTATTAAGCAACTATTTGCAATAATTAAATATGATAAAAAAAATTACATATACACTATTTTTTATAACTATAATTGGGGCTATTTTGGTGCTTTCTATTGATCTTTTTGTAAAAGATGCTTCGCGTGGAAAAATTTATGACTCTATAAATGAAGTGCCAAAAAAAGATGTAGCACTATTGCTTGGCACCTCAAAATATATAAAAAGAGGTAAAATAAACTATTTCTATAAATATCGTATAGATTCAGCAGTAAAACTCTTTAAAAATGGCAAAATAAAAGCCATTTTAGTAAGTGGTGATAATGCTACAAAATACTACAATGAACCAGCCAGAATGAGAAGAGATTTAATTAAAAGAGGCATTCCAAAAGATAAAATATATATGGATTTTGCAGGTTTTAGAACATTAGATTCAATTCTAAGAGCCAAAAATGTATTTGGCTTAAATAAATTTATAATTGTTAGTCAAAAATTTCATCTTGAAAGAGCGCTATTTATTGCAAAAGCTTACAAAATAGATGCTATTGGCTTTAAAGCAAAAAGCCTAGAGAATACAAAAGCAACTATAAAGATGCGCTTAAGAGAGTATTTAGCAAGAGTTAAAGCCTTTTTGGATGTATATATTTTGCATACAACTCCAAAATTTTTTGGAAAATTTGAAAAAATTAAAATAAAAGAGAATACTAATGATAATGAATAACAAAGAATACAAAGAAGCAGTTGAAAAGTTAAAAAAAT
>JAMONW010000066.1 GCA_027066355.1 Campylobacteraceae bacterium | reverse complement strand
CTGGATACTTAAGCGATAAATATCCAAAAACTTTAGTTATTAAGTGGGCAAGTGCTTTTGCAATTTTAATAACCCTTTTGATTACTTTTAGCTACTATATGGGGTGGTTTTGGGTGGCATTTGCTTTAACATTTATTCTAGCGGCCCAAAGTGCAATTTATGCACCAGCAAAATATGGACTTATCAAAGAGATGGTTGGTTCAAAAAATATAGCTTCTGCAAATGCAATTGTGCAAAGCGTTACTATTGTATCAATTTTGCTAGGAGCTTTGATATACTCAATATTTTTTGAAAATATCTTAAATAATAGTGCAACCAATCCTAGTGGAATTTTAAAGGCAATTGCACCTCTTGGATTTTTGCTTGTAGTTGCTAGTATAATAGAGTTTTTATTAGCAATAAAATTGGAAAAAACTTTGCCAAAAACTAATATAAAAAGAGATATTTTTAAACCAAAATTATACTTTAACTTAACATACTTAAAACAAAATATAAATGATGTTTTTAAGAGCAAAATTGTATGGGAGAGCATTGTAGGTTTAAGTGTTTTGTGGGGTATTTCGCAAGTTGTAGTTGCAATTTTTGGAGAGTATTTAAAGGCAAAAGTTGGCATTACAAACACTATTATTGCGCAAGGTTTGTTAACTCTTAGTGGCGTAGGTATGGTTTTTGGTTCACTCTTTGCAGGAAGAGTTAGTAAAAACTTTATAGAAATTGGTATAATTCCTCTAGGAGCGCTTGGAGTAGCAGTTTCTCTATTTATTTTGCCAATGCTTGTTAGCACAACTCTTCTAGGTATTGATATTTTTGCATTTGGCTTTTTTGCTGGGTTAATAATTGTGCCATTAAATTCACTTATACAATTTTTTACCCCAAAAGAGGAGCTTGGAGTAGTTTTAGCAGGTAATAACTTTGTGCAAAATATTGCAATGTTTATATTTTTAATAATTACAGCAATTTTTGGATATTTTAATTTTAGTGCAACAACACTTTTTAATTTAACTGCTTTTGTTGCATCTTTAGGGGTGCTTTATACGCTTGTTACTATGCCTCAATCGTTAGTTCGTTACATTATTAGAATGATAGTTAGAATGCGCTATAAAGTTGAGGTTTATGGAATTGAAAATTTAGAGAGCCAAAAAGGAATACTACTTCTTGGAAACCATGTTTCATTTTTAGATTGGGCAATTTTGCAAATTGCATACCCTAGAAAAATTCGCTTTGTGGTAGATAGACTCTACTACAATAAATGGTATTTTAAACCAATTTTAAAGTTTGCAAAAGCTATTCCAATCTCAAGCCGTGGTGGTAAAAATGCCTTAAAAAGTGTTACAGATGCTTTAAATAAGGGATATGTTGTAGCAATTTTCCCAGAAGGACACATTAGCCGAAATGGACACTTAGATGACTTTAAAAGTGGCTTTGAGATGGCTCTAAAAGAGGCAAATGATGATGTTGCAATAATTCCATTTTACCTAAGAGGACTTTGGGAAGACAACTTCTCTTACGCATCTAAAAAGCTAAAAAACTCTAAACGCAAAGATATTTCAGTTAGTTTTGGCAAGGCGTTAAATAAAAATTCAACAGCTAAAGAGGTTAAAAAAGCAGTATTTGAGCTATCTATTAATGCTTGGCAAGAGTATTCAAATCGGCTAAGCCCAATTGCAAATAGCTGGATAGAAAATTTAAAAGATAATCCAAACAATTTAGCAGTTGCTGATTCAACAGGAGCAGAACTTAGTAAAACACGCTTTGCAACAGCAGTATTTCTATTTAACAAAAAGCTAAAGCCTCTACTTAAAGATGAGCAAAATATAGGCTTGGTGCTACCAGCAACTGCGGCTGGTTTAATAGCAAATATGGCAGTTTTGAGCCTTGGTAAAACTATTGTAAATTTAAACTACTCTAGTGGTTTAAATAGCTTAGAACATGCCATAAATTTAGCAGATATTAAAACTATTGTTAGTTCAAAACAGTTTATTACTAAACTAAAGGCAAAAGGCTTTGATATTACACCAATTTTAGAGGGTGTAAATGTAATTTATTTAGAAGATATAAAAGAGAGCATTAGCAAAGCAGAAGCAATTAAAACACTTCTTCAAGTTAAGCTATTGCCACTATCTGCGCTTAAAGCACTATATATTAAAAAAGTTGATATTAATGATACAGCTGCAATTTTATTTAGTAGTGGAAGTGAAGGCACACCAAAAGGAATTGAGCTAACACATAAAAATATGATGGGCAATATAAAACAGACTATTACTTTGGTTAATCCAACTGATGATGATGTTATTTTGGCAACTTTGCCAATTTTCCATAGCTTTGGATTAACTGTTACATCTTTGTTGCCTCTAACAGAAGATATTCCAATAGCAGCACATCCAGACCCCACAGATGGGCTTGGGGTTGCTAAAATGTGTGCAAAATATCAAGCTACATTTATGTTTGGAACATCAACATTTTATGGATTATATCTTAGAAATAGAAAAATTCACCCAGCAATGTTTAAGAGTCTGCGCCTTGTAGTTGCAGGTGCAGAGAAGCTAAATAGCAAGGTAAAAGAGGGCTTTAAAACAAAATTTGGACACGATATTTATGAAGGTTATGGGCTTACAGAAACAACCCCTGTTGCAGCAGTAAATCTACCAGATATTGTAATGGTAGATGATAATTACAGAATTCATAAAGGGGCAAAATTTGGCACAGTTGGTTTGCCACTACCTGGAACGGCATTTAAAATTACAGATCCTGAGAGTTTTGAAGAGTTGCCTTTAGGAGAAGATGGAATGATACTAATTGGTGGAACTCAAATAATGAAAGGCTACCTAAAAGATGAGCTTAAAACTAAAGAGGCAACCATAGAGATTGATGGTATTAGATGGTATATTACAGGCGATAAAGGGCATGTGGACGAAGATGGATTTTTGAGCATTGTAGATAGATACTCACGCTTTGCAAAAATAGGTGGAGAGATGGTTAGCCTTGGGCTTGTAGAGAATGAGTTAAGCAAAATATTAAGTGATGAAGAGCGTATAGCAATTTCAGCTGTGCCAGATGAGAAAAAGGGTGAAAAAATAGTGCTACTTGCAGAGGGTGAAATTGATATAGATAACTTAAAATTAAGAATAAAAGAGCTAAATATAAACCCTCTATTTGTGCCAAGCTTATACTTTGTTGTAGAAGATATACCAAAATTAGGAAGTGGAAAAACCGATTTAAAAGGTCTTAAAAAACTGGCTTTAGAGCTTGTTTCTAATTGAGAATTTGAGTAAGGATTAAAATGAAGTTTTTGGGATTTGCCTCTATTTTGGCTTCTTTCTTTCTGCTTTCTATACCTTTTATGAGTTTAAATGTTATAAATACCAAAAATCTACTCTACTTGGTATTTATAACTACTTTGCAAATATTGTATATCTACAAGGTAAATAAAGCAAAAAATAACAAATGGTATATATATGCAATTAGTGGATTTATTTTAATTTTGTTTTTTCACTTTTTTACAATTGTTTATATAGCTTTTTAGTTTTACTTAGCAACTCCCAATAGGGTCAACTTCCCAAAAAAAGTCTATCCATTCATGAGCCTCTTTAGCTCTATAATCTGCTTCAATTATTGCAGTTGGTTTGTAAAAAATTGTAGCTAACTTAAACTCGCAATTTGGATACTCTTTTTGTAAAAGCTCAATTACTCCCTTTAGGGTTTCACCACTATCAACTATATCATCAATAATAACTACTCTTTTTGCCTCACTTAAATTAGGAACATTAAAAATCTCTAGCGTATCTAACTTCTTCTCTTTGTTGTAGTGAATTGAATTTAGAGCAAAAAGGCGTCTGGTATCTAGCGCTTGGGCAATAAAATGCCCTAAAGTTAAGCCACCTCTAGCAACTGCTAAAAGTGTATCTGGCTTAAACTCTTCTATCTTTTTAGAAAGCGCTATAACATCGCCTAAAAACTCATCATATCCATAATAATATTTCTGCAAAATTATCTCCTAACCATGAACTATAAATACAATTAATGAAATTAGTGCAATTGTAATTATACCAATATTCAAATCTTTAAACTCAGCTCTTGCTAATTTTATAACTGTATATGCAATAAAAGCAGCTGCTAAGCCATTTGTAATTGAAAATGTTAGTGGCATTAACAAAATAGAGAAAAATGCAGCCGCAGCTGTTGCAGTAACCACTGTTCCTATTGGAAGCCCAGCATCAGAGAGTATAAACCCATTTACTGGAACAATATACATCATTGTCAAAAAAGTTCTAAACCCCGCCATAAGTTCTTGCTTTATTGTTAACTCCTCTCCTTTAGCTTAAAATACCCAAACATTATCCTCTCCTTAATATTTTAGTAATATAGTATATCATATTTTAAAAAATTAGGATATAATTATATTGTTTACTTCGATTAAAATGGGAATCTATGCAAGATACTATAAGAGATTTTTTATCCAAAGCTATATTTATTTTAGTTGATATTTTAATTATTACTATATCTCTATATTTGGCATTTTATATAAGAAATACATTAGGATTTTTACCCGAGCATGATATTCCAATAGATAGATATATAAACTTTTATCAAATCTATGTAATTGTAATTTTTATATTTGCATATGAGGGAATTTATACTCAAAGATATGATTTTTGGCATGAAACTAGATTGATTTTAAAGGCAATAACACTATCTGCAATCTTAATTTTTGCATATTTAGCAATGACTAAATCTATTGAAAACTACTCAAGATTAGTTATTGGAATTAGTTTTATAATTATGGTTATTTTAGTTCCATTATCCAAAATAGCTCTAAAAAAAATACTCTATAATTTAAAGATTTGGCATAAAAAGGCTAAAATTTATGGAGATGACCCATTTTTAATAAAAGAGATTTATGGAAATAGTTATCTAGGCTATATAAAGGCTGAAGATGATAATTTTTCAACAATTTTTATAAATTCTAAAAGTGATAAACCAATAGATTTAAAAAATTTAATTGAAAAAGAGATAAAGCTAAGAAAAGAGGTTATATTTACACCAATTTTAGATGATTACGACTTAACACATTCTCAAATTTATGAACTATCAAATACAAGAACAAACTTAATTGTTTATAAAAATAGACTAAAAGTTTGGTATTTAAGACTTTTACAAACTATATTTAACTATACACTAGTTATGCTTTTTTTACCTATATTGCTTCCATTATTAATAATTATTACTATTGCTATAAAGCTAGAATCAAAAGGCTCACCATTTTTTATTCATTACAGAGTAGGAGAGGGTGGCAAAGCTATACCAGTTATTAAATTTAGAAGTATGTATTGTGATGCAAAAGAGAGATTAGATAAGCTTTTAGAGAGTGATTGCAAAATTAAAGAAGAGTGGGAGAAGTGTTTTAAATTAAAAGATGATCCAAGAGTTACAAAAGTTGGAAAATTTTTAAGAAAAACTTCACTTGATGAGTTACCACAAATTTTAAATGTAATGGCTGGGCATATGAATTTTGTAGGACCAAGACCAGTTATTCAAGAAGAGATAGATAGCTACTATAAAGAAGGCGCTCAATATTATAAAATGGTAAAACCAGGAATTACAGGGCTTTGGCAAGTTAGTGGACGCAGTGATACAGATTACGATTTTAGAGTTAAAATAGATAAGTGGTATGTCCTAAATTGGTCATTGTGGTTAGATATTGTAATACTTTTTAAGACTGTTAAAGTTGTTTTAAAAAGAGATGGAGCTTATTAAAGCTTAATGGATTTTAAAAAATTATAAGCTTCAAAAATAGTTTTAAAGCTATAAGTAGCACCAATAATATCTCTATTGCCTATAGCGATACTATTTTTAATATTGCAATTTTTACTTAAATCTATATCACTTTGTTTATCACCTATTAGCCATGAATTTTTTAAATTTATATTAAACTCTTTTAAAATATTTTCAACCATACCACACTTTGGTTTTCTACAGTTGCAATTAAGCTCAGGGGCATGTGGACAAAATTCAACTTTATCTATTTTTATTCCCCCTTTTTCAAACTCATTTAACATATAATTAGTTAATACTTTAAAATCCTCTAAACTATAATATTTTCT
>JAMONW010000065.1 GCA_027066355.1 Campylobacteraceae bacterium | reverse complement strand
TTTAATTAACTCAAAAATTGCATCTATAAATTTAAAATTTTCTACTTTGCTAACATAGCCATAATCTATATTAATTATGCCATCTCTATCAAGAAATAAAGCTGGTTTTTTTAATTGGCTATTCATAACTAACTAGATCCCTCTTGCTTAATAACAGCTTTTATAGTTTTTATTAAAATTGTAAAATCAAGCCAAACAGACCAATTATTTACATACCATTTATCAAGTTTAGCTCTTGTTTTAAAATCTGTTTTGCTTCGTCCACTAACTTGCCAAAGTCCTGTAAGACCTGGCTTAACTGAGAGAATAATATCACTATCTTTTATATATTTTTTCTCTTTTGGCATATATGGTCTAGGACCTACCAAGCTCATTTCATGTTTAAAAATATTTAAAAGCTGAGGAAGTTCATCAAGTGAAGTTTTTCTTAAAAATGCACCTAATTTAGTAACTCTTGGATCATTTTTGTATTTATGATATTTTTTAAAATACTCTATCTCTTTAGGGTTGTTTTGTAAATACTCTTTTAGAATAACTCTGCTATTGCTTTGCATGGTTCTAAATTTATAACATACAAAACTTTTGCCATTTTTGCCTAAGCGTTTTTGCTTAAATATTATTGGTTCATTTGGTTCACTTCTTTTTAGCATAAGAGCAACAATAGCCATAATAGGAGCAAAAATAATTGTAAATATTATAGTTAATATTAAATCACTTATCTCTTTTAAGTAGTATATATATCTATTCTTTAATCTATTTTTAAAAACTATTAAATTTGTTCTTGTATTAAATAGTTGATATATTGTAGATTGAGATAAGTTGTAGTTATCAATTATAGGAACAAAAATTACCTCTTTTTTATCTTTTATCTCCTCTAAAATAGTATTGTTTAATTTTTGTGAATCAATATTTCTATTTTTTGAATTAATAAATAAAATATCAGATTTTTCTATATTTTTAGGTTTAATATAGCCTAAATGGTGGTTTTTATAAATCTCTTTTGATAAAAATGGGTCATCTTTATAAACTGTTGCCTCTTTTTGCCAGAGTCCAATTATATATAGTATATTTTTCACTATCTTTTTTGATATAGGAATAAAAATAGCCATAATTATAAAAATAGAAGCAATAATCAATCTTGAATAAAGTATTGAAATTTTTGTCATTGCCAAATAGGCAAATACTAAAATAGCAGAAAAAAATATAGCTTTTAGTTCTATTTTACTCTCTTGCCAAAAGTCATAACGCTTTGTATATAAGCCTTCATAGGCAAATAGAACTATTGGCACAATGTATAGTGGATATAGTGTTAAATAACTATTTAAAGGAAGTATCGCTAAATCAATTTCAAATAAATTAATGCGAATATAGTAAGCTAAATATATAGAGAACATTATTATTAAAATATCAACAATAACAAAAATAACTCTCGAAATTAAATCTTTCACTATATCCTCTTTTTAATTGCTATTGTAACAAAAAATATTATATTTTTAACTTCTCTTTGGCAACTAACCATATAAATTTACTATTTGTATATAGATAACGCTTCCACATTTTTCTTGGCTCTTGATAAAGTCTATATAACCACTCTAAACCATATTTTTGCATAAATAGTGGCGCTCTTTTAATTTTATTGGCAAATACATCAAAACTACCACCTACACCCATAATTAAATTTGAATTTAATTTTTTATAATTTCTATTAATAAAATACTCTTTTTTTGGTGTAGAAATGCCAATAAAAACTATATTTGCCTTGCTATTATTAATATCATCTATAATCTTTTTTTCCTCTTCTTCTTTAAAATAGCCATTATGAAAACCTGCAATTTTAATATTTTTATACTCTCTTTGAACTTTTTTTACAACTTCTTGAACAACCTCATCTGTTGCTCCTAAAAAATATAAACTCCAATCCTCTTTATTTGATAGTTCAATTAAGTTTTGCATTAAATCTATACCTGTTACTCTCTCTTTAAGTGGCTTATTTAACAGTTTTGATGCAAATACAATAGATTGCCCATCAGCATTAATTATATCTGCTTTTAAAATTATCTCTTTTAGTTTTGGATTATCTTTAAGCCAAACTAGTTTTGCTGCATTTATATCTTCTCTAAGAATTTTTTCGTTACTGTTGATTGCATTTTTTATATAAAAAATTGTTTCTTGCATAGATATATTATCAATTGGAATAGATAATATATTAATTTTTCTATTCATTACTATTTATTAACTCCAATAGATTTTTTGCTTTTGCTTCCCAACTATTCTCATTTGCCTCTTTATTTAAAATATTGAGATACTCTTGGTTACTTTTTAATTTTAATGCTTTATCTATTTTTTCAATAAAATTATTGTGATTAAGTGCAATTAAGACTGATTTATATTTTCTGCATTCTGGCATATTAGTAGTAACAATTGGTTTTCCCATTGCCATATACTCAAAAAGTTTTATTGGTGATGTAGATTCAGTAATTTCATTTAAGACAAAAGGAATAATAGATACATCAAAACAACTTGCATATTTTGGCAAATTTTTATACTCTATTGGACCAGCTATGGTAATATTTTTATAGCTATCTAAATTATATTTTTTTATACTTCCATCATAATCTACACCCAATAATAAAATATTAATATCTTCTTTTTTTGTTGCTAACTTAATAATTAGTTCATAATCAAACCAACTGGCAAACGCACCAAAATAACCAATTATAGGTTTGCCCTCAGCTATTAATTTTTTTGCAATTTGTGAATATTCATTTGGGTCTATCTTTTTTGAAAAATGCTCTATCTCAACACCATTTGTTATAAGTTTATAGTTTTTATCTCTATACTCTTTTACCTCATTTTCTAATTTTGTAGCACTTGGAACTACATAGCATCTACTATCTTTAAGTATATTTATATGTTTTTTGTAAACTTCTTTTGGAATAGAGTGTCCACTAATATTTTCGCTAATTTCATCTATATATTGATATATGATTTTATCACCTCTATCTAATCTATCTTTAATAAAGTTCCAATCTGTTTTGTTGTCTGTTGAATTTATATCATAATATTTTTTTTGCTCTATTGCATCAACTAAATCAAATCTATTTGTTAAATAACAACCATTAACTATCTCCTTAAATCCATTAATATTATCATATAATCCGTTATTTGTGCAGTAAAAGTATAAAACTCCATTTTTTGCTAAATTTTTTGATAGATGTTGTGGGCGCTGATATAGAGGGATATTCCAATCTACAAGTGGTGGCATTATTATAATTTTTTTATCTTTATGTTTTTGTAAAATAGAATTTAGCTCCTTTTTATGCTTTTTATCATAATACCCTTTTAAAAAAATATTAACTAATCTCTTAACAGCAAATATTGCAGTAGCTTTAAGCCCTTTTTGTTTTACCTTTTTAATAACTTTTTCTACCATTACTACTCTTTATTATAATTTATAATTTGATTAACTGGCTGATGAAATAAACCAAACAGTTGTTTATTCACAACACTTTTAAAATATAAAGCACCCTCAATATAATCAAAATATCTAGGTGTTGACAACTCTCTATCTTCAAGTGCAATTGCTACTATATATTCCCCATTTGCTAAATAGTTATCTATTTCAAACTCAATTTCAATATTACCTTTATTTGGCAGTAACTTATTGTCATAATCTTTAGTTGTGCTAACTAAAATATCCAAGCCACTCTTATCTTTAATAGATAGCGCACAACTTAAATAGTTACTGCTAATATTTTTACTATTTATAAGCACTTTTATAATAATCTTTTCATATAGGTTAAATACTCTTTTTCTCTCACCTTTTTTATTAAACATATCAATAGATTCAATTGCACCAACTTTATCTCCCCATCTTGATATAATTTTTTCATCTTTTATCTCAATATCTTCACTACTGCTATCTCTATTTCCATACATATATTCACTATATTTTGCAGTAACATCAACAACATCACCAATATCTTTAATTTTTCCACCATCTAACCAAATGGCACTATTACAAAAGCTTCTTACTGCTGATATATCGTGGCTTACAAATAGTATTGTAATACCCTTTTTTTGTAACTCTTTAAATTTATTTACACACTTTAGCTGAAACTTAATATCACCAACACTTAAAGCTTCATCAACAATTAAAATATCTGGCTCTACATTAATAGATACTGCAAAAGCAAGTCTTGCAAACATTCCAGAGCTATACATTTTAGTAGGCTGATATAAATAATCTCCAATATCAGCAAAATCGATAATAGAGTCAAGTTTACTATCTATCTCATCTTTGCTAAAGCCCATAAGAGTTCCATTTAAGTAAATATTTTCTAAACCTGTCATTTCAAGCTTAAAACCAGCTCCTAATTCTAACATAGATGATATTCTACCATCTGTTTTAATAGTTCCACTTGTAGGGGTTAAAACACCAGTAATTATCTTTAATAGCGTAGATTTACCAGCTCCATTATGTCCTAAAATTCCTACAGTATCACCCTTTTTAATTTTAAATGATATATCTTTAAGAGCATAAAACTCTTGATGATAAGATTTTCTAAGAGGATTTACTATCTCTTTTATTCTATCTGATGGCTTATTATATAAATTATATATTTTTGATAATTTTTCTACTTCTATTGCACTATGCTTACTCATACATTTTATCCAATTCAAATATTACTATAATTTTAACAGATAATTATAAAACTATCAAAACTATCTTAATTTATAGCTATCTATACAGCTCCTTGGTCTATCATTGAGTCGGCTACTTTTTTAAAACCTGCTATATTTGCGCCAACAATTAAGTTGCCTCTATTTTTATACTCTATTGATGTTTCATATGCAACTTTAAAGATACTCTTCATAATTTGATGTAATTTTATATCTACTTCTTCAAAATTCCATTGAGTCATAGCTGCATTTTGGCTCATTTCAAGTTGAGATGTGGCAACTCCTCCGGCATTTGCTGCTTTTCCTGGGGAGAATAGAACACCATTTTGTTGCAGATACTCTATTGCATCAGGTGTTGTTGGCATATTTGCCCCCTCATTTACTAAAATACATCCATTTTTTACAAGCTCTTTAGCATCAATTAAACTCAATTCATTTTGTGTAGCACTAGGAAATGCCACATCACAAGGTATATGCCAAATTGCATGACCTCCCTCTGGGTAGTGAGAAATATCTATAAACTTAGAGTCTGGATGTATTTTTGCATAAGATTTTAGCGACTCTCTATGAATCTCTTTAACAGCTTTAAGCGAAGCCAAATCTATTCCGTTTTTATGATATATTGTGCCAGTTGAATCACTACAAGCTACAACCTTAGCATCCAAATCTTGCAACTTTTCAATAGTATAAATTGCTACATTTCCAGAGCCAGAAACAACACAAGTTTTACCCTCAAGTGAGTTATTATAAACCCCCAAATGCTCTTGTGCAAAGTAAACCGAGCCATATCCAGTTGCCTGTTTCCTGCCAAAAGAGCCACCCCAATTTAAGCCTTTACCAGTTAATACACCATCAAAATCACCAGTTAATTTTTTATATTGACCAAACAAATACCCAATTTCTCTTTTGCCAACACCAATATCACCTGCTGGAACATCTCTATTTTTACCAATATATTTGTAAAGTTCATTCATAAAAGATTGACAAAAACGCATTACTTCATTATCACTTTTACCCTTTGGATTAAAATTGCTACCACCCTTTGCACCACCTATTTGTAGGCTAGTTAGAGCATTTTTAAATATTTGTTCAAATCCCAAAAACTTGACAACACCAAGGTTTACACTTTTATGAAACCTCAATCCTCCTTTATATGGTCCAATTGCAGAGTTAAACTGCACTCTATAGCCTAAATTTGTTTGAACTACTCCTCTATCATCTACCCAATTTACTCTAAAAATAATGGTTCTATCTGGCACTACTAAGCGCTTTATAATATTTTGCTCTAAATATCTACTATCTGCTTCTAAAAGTGGAACAATAGACTCTAAAACCTCTCTTGTAGCTTGATAAAACTCATCTTGCCCGGGTGAACACTCTTTTATATCTTTTAAAATATGTTTAATCTCTTCATAAATCATAACTCTATCCTACTTAATGTTTTAATTTTCCAGCTAAAAAGCCACTTGTAAATGCCCACTGCAGATTAAAACCTCCACACGGTCCATCTAAATTTATAACTTCACCACAAAAATATAAGCC
Organism: Campylobacteraceae bacterium; assembly: GCA_027066355.1. Lineage (GTDB taxonomy): Bacteria > Campylobacterota > Campylobacteria > Campylobacterales > Sulfurovaceae > JAADEQ01. The sequence goes on along the minus strand of JAMONW010000065.1, from coordinate 3,022 downwards.
AGATACAACTCTACTCTCTAGCGTATTTGGATTTATATCTTTTAAATTCACTCCTCCTCTTGTTACCATTGCCATATCAAAACCATTATGCCCTATAATAGTAAGTGGCGTCCAAGCTAATATATTTAATAATCTATCTCTATTTGCCCCTTTTTGCTTATTGAATTTAAGCTCAAAGTCGCAATTTGCCTCTAAAATCAACTCTTTTGCTACAGATTTTGGCAAAATCTTTTGCACTAACTCTAGCGTATTTCCATTAAAGCCTTTTGCTAACTCTTTTTTAAAAATTTCATAAATTTCATGTGAGCTTAAATTTGTTAAACTAATAAGCACTGGCACACTCTGAAATTTATCTAAAAGTGGTGTTATCTCTCTTGAAAAATCTAAAACTACTGGACCTCTAATGCCATCTTTTGTAAATATTAAATCTCCTTTGGCTTGGAGCTTTTTATACTTTTTTATATCTACTTTGATAGTAACTTTTGGCAAAGTATTAGCTCTACAATTTGCCACCCAGCGCTCTTTTGTTTTTAGTGGCATCATAGCTGGGTATATTTTTGTAACTCTATGCCCTAACTCTTTTGCAAATTTATAGCCATCACCCGAGCTACCAAGTTGTGGGTATCCTGCTCCACCAGTTGCAATAATAACTGCTTTTGCACTATACTCTCTATTTTCGGTTTTTATATAAAATATACTATTCTCTTTTTTAATTGAGTTTACAATCTCTTTACAACTAATCTTTACATTAAGTCTATTTAATTCACTCTCTAAAGCAGTTAAAACACTCTGTGAATTATGTCCTACAGGAAATACTCTAAAGCCATCAAGAGAGTCCGTTTTTACTCCAATTTCTTCAAAAAAATCTTGTAAAGCTTGGTTGTTAAACTTTTTAAGTGCATTTTGCATAAAACGCCCATCTCTGCCAAAAGACTCCATAAACTCTTTGCTATCTAATCTATTTGTTAAATTGCACCTACCTCCTCCACTAGCTTTTAACTTTAAGCCAATTTTTTGCATCTTCTCTAAAAGCAAAACACTTTTTCCATCTCTTGCAGCCGAAATTGCAGCCATTATTCCAGATGCTCCAGCACCAATTACTATTAAATCTTTTTTCATCTCTTTATTATATCTAAAATTTATGTTATAATAATGGGCTTAAATAATCATAAAGGATTAAATATGGCTGAAGATAAAAAACAAGTAAGTAGTGAACAACATACTCTATATGCTCAAGATATTTTAGAGAAAAAAAAGCTTATTGATAAAGATAAAAATCTTTATGAAATTACTCCAAAACATACAGTATATAGAATTTTTATAGGTAGATTTTTTGAGCTTAAAAAGGGTTTACACGCTGTATTTAACGAACTTAAAAAGGCTAAAAAAGATGATAAATTTGAAATAATTATCAACTCTGGTGGTGGCTTTGTAAATGAGGGGATGCAATTTTATAATATTATCTTAGAAAAATTTCCAAATAGCACAACAACATACTTAGATAATCGTGGTTATAGTATGGGTGCTTTGCTATTTTCTATGGGAAGCAAAAGAGTTATATATCCATATTCAGATTTAATGTATCACAACTACGCAGGTGGGGCTTTTGGTAAAGGTGAAGAGATAAAGGCACAAGTTAAACATTTTGATAAATTAATTCAAAACTTTTTTCATGAAATTATAGTTAGTCAAGGTTTTTTAAGTGAAGATGAATATCGAAAAATGATAATAGGTAAAGATTACTGGTTTGATGCTAAAGAGCTTTGCAAAAGAGGTATAGCAACGCATGTTATAGTAGATGGAGAAGAGATTACAGCTAAAGAGTTTTTAAAGCTACTAAAAAAGAGAAAAAAGGCTAAAAAACAAAAGAAAAAATTAACCAAAGAGGCTTCTAGCAACCAAAAGAGTAAGAAAAATAAAAAATAGCATTACTCCAAAAAACCTCTGGTAATATTTGCTATTTATCATAGTAGATACTACCTCTCCTGCCAAAGTTAATAGCATTAATATTCCATATAGTGTAAAAAGTAAAAATATAATATTTTGTGGTTGATTAAGGGGTTTTTCATCTATTAAAACAAAGTTAAATAATCCAACAGTTACAATCCAAATATATAAAACAACACTAAAAAAAGCCGCCCAAAAGAGAAATTGAATTTTTGGACTGCGTCTTTGCATTACTTATAAGCCTTTAAAGCATTGTTTATTTGGATATATGCCTCTATTGGGGTGGTTTCGAAATAGAATATATTATGCTTTTTAGCAAACTCTTTTGTAATTTTTTGCACTTTTAAAAGATTAAATCTAGGTGCTTTTGGAAAGAGATGATGTTCAATTTGAGTATTTAAACCACCATAAAACCAGTGAACAAAAGCTCCACCCTTTAAAGAGCGACTACCCCTCATTTGAAGCTCCATCCAACTTAACTCTTTGCCCTCATCCTCTTCAAAAACTTCACACCCTAAATGGTTTGTAATAAAGCCAAATGCCAACCAAGCAGAGAGTGTAATATATAGTGTTAGCATAACCTTTAATCCACTAATAAAGCCCAATTGGTAAAATATTACACCCCAAATTACTATCCAGTGTAATAACATTAGTGTAAGTTCGCCCCAAAGTTTACGCTTTATTACAAATTGATAAGATTGCCTAATAAAAGCTGGATACATAAAAAACATTGCACCCCAAAAAATTATGTGTTTATACTTTTTTATAAATGGGTGATTGCCTCTATGTTTATTATTTGTGAATGTTCCATCTAGCGCTCTAATATCTTCATCTTTTTGAATTATATTACAGTATGTATGGTGATTTATATTATGCTTATAATCCCACCAAGAAGATGAATTACTAAGTGTAATAGCAGAAAAAATATAAGATAACTTAAAAGAGAGTTTTTTATTTTTAAAATATTGTAGATGTAAAATATCATGAGATATAAATACAGCTCTTGTAAAAATTACAGTTAAAAATAATCCCAGTAGATATGGGTTCCAAAGTTTAGCAGTAATTAGTGCAACAA
>JAMONW010000064.1 GCA_027066355.1 Campylobacteraceae bacterium | reverse complement strand
TATGATAGATTAGCAAACCCAGAAATTTTAAAAGAGGCAAAAGATGGATGTGAATTTATATATGTTGGTAAAGCAGATAGCCATCACTCTTTGCCTCAAGATGAGATAAATGAACTTTTATATCAATTGGCTTTAAAATATGATAAGGTAGTTCGCTTAAAAGGTGGTGATCCACTTGTGTTTGGAAGAGGTGGTGAAGAGGCTATATATTTAAGAGAAAAAGGTATTGAGTTTGAGTTTATTCCTGGCATTACATCTGCAATTGCAGTGCCAGAGTATGCTGGAATTCCAGTAACACACCGTGGAGTAACTGTTAGTTTTAGAGTTGTTACTGGGCATGAAGCACCATACAAAGAGCGTTCACAAATTCCTTGGCAAAACTTTAAAACAGATGATACAATTGTATTTTTAATGGGATTGCACAATTTAGATAAAATTTGCTCTAAACTAATAGAGATTGGCAAACCAAAAGATTTTCCAATAGCCGTAATTAGCAAAGGCACAACTAAAGATGAAAAAACAGTAGTTGGAACATTACAAAATATTTATGAAAAAGCAAAAGATTTACCAACACCAGCATTAATTGTGGTTGGTGAAGTGGTAAAACTTAGAGAAGAATTGAGCTGGTTTGAAAAATAATGCAACATTTGTTAAAAATAATAGTATAATTTTAATTGGATTTTTTAATTTTCAATAAATAAAATATTTATAAAGGTTCAATTTGTATATAGTTATAGCTGGAGCGGGAACAGTAGGATATAATTTAGCTAAAATTTTATCTAATAAGCATAGTGTAGTTATAGTTGATAAAGATTATGATAAACTCTCTAAACTTAATGAAGAGTTAGATGTTTTAACAATTCATGGAGATATTGAGCGTCCACAAACTTTTAGAAATATTAACCTCTCTAAAATAGAACTCTATATTGCAGTTAGTAATTCAGATGAAGCAAATCTATTATCAAGTTTGATAATAGATGATGTTGTGGCAATAGATAGAAAGATGTTAAGATTAAAAAATGATGGTTTTTTGCATAGTGGAATTTTAGAGAAGTTATCTATAAATTATGCAGTTTTTCCAAATTTAGAAACTGCTAAAAAAGTTCAAGCCCTTTTGGAGTTTCCTAGGTCAAATAATGTCAAAACTTTTTATCAAGGCTCTTTTAAATTAATTTCAATTAGAGCAGAAAGCATAGAAGATGGTAGCTATTTTGTTAAAGATTTTGAGTCAAATGAGGTTAAAATAGTTGGTATAGAGAGAAATAAAGAGTTTTTTATTCCTAATTTTGATAGCAAAATAGAAAAAAATGATTTATTATATTTTTGTGGAGATGGATTAAGTATTAGAGAGATAGCTAAAAAGATAGATAATTCAATGCCTCAAAAAATTGAAAAGGTTGTTATATTTGGAGCAAATGATTTGGCTCAAAAGATTGCAAGTAAGTTACTTGAAAAAGATATAAAGATAAAAATTATTGAAAAGAGTCCAGATTTATGCAATGAAGCTCTTCATAATTTAGAGGGTAGAGTTGAGGTTATAAACTCTGTTTATGAAGACCACAAACTCTTTGAAGAAGAGGGCTTAAGCAGTGCAGATATGATAATAGCTTCATATTACAGTGATGAGAAAAATATCATTAAGTGTATGGAGGCAAAAGAGTTTGGTATTAAAAAGGTAGTAGCTGTAAATAATGATAAAGGGTATTATGATTTAATGCACAAGCTTGGTTTAATTGTTGTTAGAGGCTCAAAAGCAAGTGCATATTTTTCTATTTTAGAGCATCTATCTTTTAACTCAATAGTAACACAATCTTTGTATTGTGGTGGTAGGGGAGTTATGTTTATACGAAAAATATTTTCAAATTCTGAACTTATAGGAAAATCACCAAGTAGCTTTAAGATAGATAATGCTGGGATAATACTTTTTAGAGATAAAGATATTAAAGCTATAGATGATGAGTTATTTTTTAAAGAGGGAGATATAGTTGTTGTATATGGTGAGATTGCAAAAGCAGAAGAGTTGGAAAAATGGATTTACAAACTATAAAAAGTATCTTTAAATTTTTATCTGTTGTGGGTATTGCACTTAGTATTTTTCTGTTTAGTGCAGTATTAGTTGGTTGGTATTATGGCGAAGATATTAAAAAGTTTTTATATTTTGATTTAATTTTATTTTTGTTAAATGGCACTATATTTCTTCTTCTAAAAAAATATAAGTTTAATATGACAATTAGAGGAGGTATTCTTTCGGTTAATTTAATTTGGATACTTTTGGGTGTTGCTGGAGCAGTGCCACTTTATCTATATACTCATATTTCTTTTGCAGATGCCTTTTTTGAGTCTGTTAGTGGTTTTACAACAACAGGGGCGACAATTTATAGTAATATTGAGGCTTTGCCAAAAGAGATTTTATATTTAAGAAGCTTAACTCATTGGCTTGGTGGTATGGGTATTATTGTGCTTGGAGTAGGGCTTTTTTCTTTGCTTAATCCTACTGGTTCAATGGCACTTTTTAAGGCTGAATCAACGGGTATTAAAATGGATAAAGCAACACCTAAAATAAAAGATACTGCAATTAGACTTTGGGGTATTTATCTTTTGTTTACTTTAGTAGATGCTCTATTTTTAAAAATGGCTGGTATGGGATATTTTGATGCAATTAACCATGCATTTTCTACAATATCTACAGGAGGTTTCTCTACTAAAAATAGCTCTTTGGGTTACTTTAATAATAATATTATTTTTTGGATAACTACTCTTTTTATGATACTATCTGGTATTAACTTTTTAGCACACTTAAAATTTTTTAGCACAGGCTCAATGAGTGAGTATAAAAAAGAGGAGGTGCTTTGGTATTTGGGGATTTTTTTAGCTCTATCAATAGTTTTAAGTATAGTTCAAATAATAGTAGATAATGATACAATTTTGCACTCTACTACACACTCTTTTTTTACAATAGCCTCTGTTTTAACAACAACAGGTTTTGCAACACTAGATTATGAAAAGTGGGGTGATATTGCAATAGCAATAGTTTTTGTAGCAATGTTTATTGGTGGAAATACAGGCTCAACTGCTGGTGGAGTTAAGGTTATTAGACATATTGTATTATTTAAAAATTTAACACAGCAATTTAAGCAGATGCTTCGTCCAAATTTAATAACAACAATTTTTATCGATAGGCAAAAAATCACAAATCAAGTAATAGCTTCAACTACGGGCTTTGTATTTTTATATATTTTTACAATTTTTGCAGTAATGTTATATCTATTTGCAAGAGGTTATGATATGCTAACAGCTATATCTACAGCATTAGCAACAGTTGGAAATATAGGACCGGGCTTTGCCCTAACTGGACCAGCCCAAAATTATGAATTTTTTTCAAGTATTGATAAAATAGTTTTATCTTTTGCTATC
>JAMONW010000063.1 GCA_027066355.1 Campylobacteraceae bacterium | reverse complement strand
ACTAAATGCTTTAATAGATGGTTTTATGACTAAAAAGAGTAATTCAAAACATTTAATCAATTTAGCAGGTAAACAGAGAATGCTAACTCAAAGAGTTTCTAAATTGGCAATTGAGTGTGGCTTCTCTTTAAGAGCCAATAGTTGCGAAATGATGGAAAAATATATGAATCTATATGCAAAAACATTAAAAGGTTTTAAAGATGGTGATAATGAGTTAAATTTAGAAGCAACTAAATCAAAAGTAGCAAAAGATGAAATAGCTAAAATTAATACTATTTTAAAACCTTTTAAAGAGTCTATATCTAAATTAAAAAATAGCAATGGCAAAGATAAAGAAGCACTAAAGTATATATTAGCTCATAACATAGAACTATTGAAAGAATCAAATAACTTAGTATCAATATTTGAAAAAGAGAGTAATAAAAATATAAGCTATATAGAGAAAGCTCAATTAAAAATTGTTAATGTTGCAGGACGACAAAGAATGCTAACACAAAAGATGACAAAAGAGTATTTAGAGTATTTAGAGTTGCATAATAATAAATCAAAAACTAATATGGCTAAAACAAAAGAGCTTTTTAGTAAATCTTTAGATGCTTTAATTAATGGAAACAAAGAGATGGGGCTTCCAAAAGTTACAAATAGCAAAATTAAAGAGCAACTTAGCACTGTTTCCAACTTATGGAGTAAAATTATGACAATTTACAATAAAAATAGCTTAAATAGTAAAGAGATGCTATTATTACTAAAGGTAAACCCTATTCTTCTAAAAGAGATGAATAGAGCAGTTAAAATAATTGAAGAATCGACAGATTACTAAGGAGGTAAATATGGCAGATAGAGATATAAATAACTTAGATGACTTAATAAGTTCAAGTGGAGGAGATCCAATAATTGTGCAAGAGAGTGGTAGTGATAAGAAGTTTTTATATACACTTTTGATACTACTAGTTATTCTATTTATTATTGCAATGGGAATAATTGCATATTTGGGTTCAAAATATTTTGGTAATAATGACAATAAAAATATTACTCAACATCAAACGGCACAAATGCCTATAGCTAAGCAAGATACCATTAAAAAAGATGAAGTTAGCAAAAAAGCTGTAGAGGTTGCAAAAGAGAGTAAAAATGATACTCTTAATGAGTTAGAAAATCTTGTTAAAGAGGAAGAGAAATCTCAACAAAATAGTAAAGCAAAGAGTCCTAAAAAAGAGGAAATAAAAAGAGTAGAGGCTAAAAAAGTTGAAGCCAAAACAACTCAAAATAGCCAAGCTCAAACTATTGCTAAGGTAGCTACAACTGCTGCTGGAGGAAAAAATTTATCTGAAAAAGATTTAGAAAAAATAGCTAAATTAGTAGCTCAAGAGTTATCTAAAAAAGCAAAGAGTAAACAAAGTAGTTCTAACAATAGTGATAAAGCGCTAGTTGCATCACTAGAGAGTGCAAATACAGATACACTAAAAAATCAACAAGTAAATACAACAAAGCTAAAAGATACTAAGGTAAATAACTCTAGTAGTAAAAAAGTTGATACATTTAACAAAGTAGTAATTAAAAAGCAGAATAATAAAGATGATGAATTTGCTCAATTATCTTCTGAAATTGATGCAATTTTACAAAGTAAAGAGGTTACAAAAGAGGAGAAATCTCTAAAGTATGGAAAAGAGTTAAAACAAGAGATTGTAAGAAGAGAAAAAGAGCTTAGATATATTGTTGTTAAAAAAGGTGATACATTAAGCTCTTTGGCTAAAAAAGCCTATGGTAGGGCTTCGGCATATACAAAAATATATGAAGCCAATCCAGATTTAATTAAAAATCCAAATAGAATTTATATAGGTATGAAACTAAGAGTTCCTGTAGATGAAGAGTATAATAAACAACAAGGAAAATAGATGAAAAAGATAAGCTTATCTTTGTTAATTTTAGCTGGAGTTTTATACTCTGGTGAAAATGTTTTGGTTAAAATTACTGAAAATATACCATATGTTGATATAAACGATAGTGGTGTAAATGTTAAAATTTCAAGAATTCAAGAGACTGATAATATACTTACTGATGACTTTGCAGAAACTTCAAGATTATGCCCACCACACTGTATTCCTCCTATTAAAACAATTAAGGGTGTTAAAACTATTGGAGAGTTGGAGTTAATAGATTTTATTAAAAACAGAGTATATAAGAAAAAAGGTATTTTAGTTGATGCTAGATTAAAGGGTGCATTTATGCTAGAGACAATTCCTGGGGCAATTAATATACCTTTTACTGTTGCACAAGTTGAATCAAAAAAAATTACAGACTCTTTGTTTAAAGCTCTAGGTGCAAAAGTAAATAGTGATGGAACATACGATTTTAGTAAAGCAAAAGATTTAGCAGTATTCTGCTCTGGATTATGGTGTAAATCTTCTACAAAATTAATTAAGGGCTTGGTTAAAAAGGGATATCCAGCAGATAAAATTGTTTGGTATAGAGATGGCTTACAAGCTTGGAAACTATTAGGACTTACTACAGTTGTTCACAAAGCTATTGAAGCAAAAGAGTAGTATAGCTTAAAATATAGATAAGTTATTTTTAACTTCTCCTCTTTTTATGATATAATTAAGCATTAATTACTAAAGAAGGAGAAGTGATGTGCAATAGTAAAATTAAAGTTGCCGTATGCGCACTTATTTTATTAATTCTTTTGTGTTGCTTTACACATACCCCAAAACTTAAAAAACTAAACACAGTAACTACTAGTGGCAACAACCACATAGAAAAAGTTTCAGATTTAGATGGCGATGGCATTGCTGATAAAGATGATCCTGACATAGATGGTGATGGCATCTCAAATAAAGATGAAGAAGCAATCAATAGTGATCCATTCAATAAAGATACTGATGGTGATGGAAAATTAGATGGCAATGAGTATAAAAAAGATAGCGATGACGATGGCATATCTGATGTTTTAGAATCAGCTAAAAGAGATAAAGATAAAGATGGTGTAGTTGATGAGTTAGATGCTGATGATAACTCTATTCATAATGATAGTGATGGTGATGGCTTTGATAATATTACTGAAGTTGGCTTAAAAACTAATCCACTAGATCCAAACTCTAAACCAGCTCCAAAAGATACTGATAAAGATGGCAAATTAGATGTAGATGAAAAGGGTAAAGATACAGATAATGATACAAAAAGTGATGTAATTGAATCTGCAATATTAGATGCTGATAATGATGGTGTAGTAGATGAGTTAGATAGTGAAGATAGTAATCCAAATAATGATAGCGATGGCGATGGCGTAAGCAATATTGATGAAAAGAGAGCTGGAACTAACCCTCTTGACCCAAGATCATTGCCACAAAGTAAATTACAAACAACAAAAGTAAAAGAAGAGGCTAAAAAGGCAGTAGGTGAAATTAGTGAAATTTTAAAAATTGAGCATATT
>JAMONW010000062.1 GCA_027066355.1 Campylobacteraceae bacterium | reverse complement strand
TGCTATTTTTATCTTTTGTAACTTTTGGTTTATCAAGTTTGTTTAAAACATAGTAAAACTTTTTGCTATTATCTATTGTAATTTTTAAAGAGAAGTCTCTTACACTATCAAGTCTTGCTTTCATGCGATTTGTAGCTACTTTCCAGCTATAAGCAAATTCAAATCCATCTGCAAGAGAGTTTATAAGTTGTTTTTTTGTTTTTGAAACAATAACATACTCTACAAATTTTCCTTTTGATAATCCGGGTAAAGAAAAACTAATAGCCTTTGTATCATCATAACTATTTAACTTTTTAAAACTTTTGTAATCAATAGCATCTTTATTTACTGTTGTTGTAGTCCCGTTTTTATCTATTATTTTAATAGAAGTTATATTTTTATCGATATAAAAAGAGTTATACATTATCATATCTTGTGTATAATCTCTTGCAGCTTCATCATTTAATATGGCAAATAACAAATAGAGCTTTCTTATCTTATTTCCACTCTTATCTATTTTTATATCAACACTCTTTTTTAAAATAACTGCACCATTTTTAAGTTCTTCTTTTGTAGGTTTAAACTCTTTTATTAAACGCATTGGATCAAATGCAAACAGATATGAAAAACTTAAAATTATTAAAAATAGTTTTTTAACCATATAAAGCCTTTTTATATTGATTATATCAAAAAAAGTTTATATAAAAAGAGCAACTTTTAATTCATTTAATTATTTATAATTAATATTTTTACTTTTTTTTCACAAAATATTTACTTTTTTTGGTATAATAACCCTGCATTATGCAAAAAAATAAGGAGATAATAATGGCTTTATATGATAGAGATTATACAATAGATAGAGGTGCAACTACTTCACTTAGTGCAACTCGTGTAGATTTTTTGAAAAAAACTTATCAACTATTAGCTTTAAGTATGCTTGTGGCGGCACTTGGGGCATATTTGACTATGCCTTTTGTTGAGAGTGTTATTAAGTTTAGATGGTTGATTTTTGGTGCAGAGCTTTTAGTTCTGTTTTTTGGTTTAGGAATGAGTAGAGGAAAGCCTGGTTTAAATACTATGATGCTTTTCTTGTTTACATTCTTAACTGGTGTTAGCCTTGTGCCACTTTTAGCTTCGCTAATTGGTATGGGTAAGGGTGCTGTTATTGGTAATGCATTTTTAGCAACTAGTGTTCTTTTTGGTGCATTAAGCCTATTTGCAATTAATAGCAAAACTGATTTTAGTAGCTGGGGAAAACCGCTATTTATTACACTAATTGTAGTTGTAGTTGTTTCAATTATTAACCTTTTCTTAGGTAGTGGTGTGCTTGGTATGATTATAAGTGCAGCAGTTTTACTACTATTTGGTTTATTTACAATTTATGACACTCAAAATATTGCAAATGGTGCTTATGATAGCCCAGTAGATGCAGCTGTTAGCTTATATTTAGACTTTTTAAATATGTTTACAGTTATTTTACAATTTTTAGGTATTATGGATAATGACTAAAATAGAGCGCCTCATAGATGCAAACTTAAATCGTTTGCGCGAGGCACTTCGCACACTTGAAGATGTGCAACGCTACATTTATGACAACAAAGAGTTAAGCTACGCATTTAAAGAGCTTCGACATAAATTAACTCCACTCTTTTCTACAAAACGCTTGAAATATCGCAACATTGAGGGTGATGTAAGTAAAGCCTCTACAAATTCAGAGATGAAAAGAGAGAGCTTAAATGATTTAATAAGTGCAAATTTTTCTCGTGCAACAGAATCAGCAAGAGTTTTAGAAGAGGCATTTAAGTTAATTGATGTAGAGAGTTCACGCGTGGCTAAAGAGCTAAGATACACTCTTTATGCATTAGAAAAAAAGGTATTTAGTGAGTAGTATAATTTTTGGTCCAATAAATTCGCGCCGATTTGGCAAAAGTTTGGGGGTTGATTTAAGCCCCAATACTAAACAGTGTAACTTTGATTGTCTATATTGCGAACTTAAATCAACAAAAGTTGTAGATAATCAAAGTAATATTGTGCCATTAAATGATATTGTAAATGCAATAAAAGAGGCTTTGAGTGAGCATAAAGATATAGATGTGCTAACTCTAACTGCAAATGGTGAGCCAACTTTATATCCTTATTTAAACGAGCTGATAGAGCAGATAAATAGCTTTAAAGGCAATATTAAAACTCTAATTCTTACAAATAGTAGCACAATAAATGAGTCAAAAGTGCAAGAGGCTCTAAAAAAGCTTGATAGTGTAAAGCTATCGCTAGATTGTGCAACCCAAAAATGCTTTAAAAAGCTTGATAGAGCTTCAAAAAATATTGATTTAGAAGAGATAAAAAAGGGTATATTAGAGTTTTCAAAAAATTATAAAGGCAATTTAATTATTGAAATACTCTTTGTAAAGGGCATAAATGATAATTTAGAAGAGGTTGAAAAATTAAATAACTTTTTACTAAAGCTAAAACCAACTAGAGTAGATTTAAGCACAATAGATAGACCACCAGCTTTTAATATTAAACCAATTAGCTATGATAAACTCTATGAGTTATCACTTGGTTTTGATAAATCTTTGCCAATAGTAATTGCTTCAAGAGCTACTAATGACTCTAAGCTATTTAACTATTCAAAGAGTGAAATTTTAAATACTCTATCTATGCGCCCACTTACACTTGATGATATAAATAAGCTATTTACAAAAGAGTCAATAGATAAATTTAATGAACTTTTAAAAGATGGTAAAATAGAAAAAGTAAATAGTTTAGGAGTAGAGTTTTATAGGAGTAAAGAGTGAGAGAAGTTGCCCTTTTGCAATTAAAAAATAATCCAAACTACCAAAAAAATTTAGATAAAATTTTAAAATATATTAATGAACTTCCAAAAGATACTATTATTGTAGCACCAGAGGTTTGCCTAACTGATTACGATTATGACAACCTAAAAAAAGCTTGTGAGTTTAGTGAATATGCGCTAAAAGAGCTTTTAAAAATTGTAAATACTCAAGTTTTAGTGTTGACACTTTTGCGTAAAGTAGATAATAGCTATATTAACCAAGCAGTTGTCATACATAAAAATAAAATTATCCACAAACAGGCAAAACACAAGCTTTTTAAGCTTGGTGATGAACATCTGTTCTTAGAAGCTGGAGATGACAGTAATATTGTCAAATTTAAGATTGACAATTTAGAGTTTGGTTTACTAATTTGTTTTGAGTTGCGCTACAAAGAGCTTTGGCAAAAGCTTGAAGGAGCAGATATAATCTTTGTGCCAAGCCAATGGGGAGAGCCAAGAAAACGACATTTAGAGATTTTAGCTCAAGCACTTGCAGTAATGAATCAATGCTATGTTTTAGTTGCTAACTCTTCTAAAGATACTATGGCAAAATCAAGCGCAATATACGCCCCAATGGGAGGCAAAGTTATAGATGATGCAAGTGAATGTATAAGAG
>JAMONW010000061.1 GCA_027066355.1 Campylobacteraceae bacterium | reverse complement strand
AAAACCAAGCATTTCACAAGCTCCTTTAACCTCTGTGCTTATTGGAATTGCCTCCTCTTCTACCTCGATACAGATACTATTTTGCTTTGCCCACTCATTAAGCACAGCTGCAACACCTCCTCTTGTGGCATCACGCATTGCTCTAAGCTTAACTCCTGTATCAATTAGTGCTTTTACACTTGGATATAAAGATGCACAATCACTTTTAAGCTCACTATCAAGCTCAATTCCCTCTCTTGCCATAAAAATTGTTGCTCCATGCGCTCCAATATCGCGACTAACTAAAATAACATCATCCTCTTGCAAAGAGTTTGAGCTAATGCCATCAACTAAAACCTCTCCAACCCCTGTTGTATTAACTATTAGCTTATCAATTGTGCCTTTTGGCATTACTTTTGTATCACCACTTACAATTTTTGCTCCATTTACTTCAAGCTCTTTTTTCATTGAGCGAACAATTTTCTCTAAATCACGCAAATTAAAGCCCTCTTCAATAATAAAACTAACTGTTAAATATTTTGGCTTTGCACCCATCATTGCCAAATCATTGCAAGTGCCACAAATACTAAGTTTTCCAATATCGCTCCCAGGAAAAAACAAAGGGCTAACAGTAAAACTATCGGTGCTCATGGCAATTTTATTTACTATAGCACCTTCATTTTCAATTCTCAATTCTTCATTATCAATTTTAATAATCGCCGCATCTTCACTTTTTTCTAAAATATCATTTTTAAAATATTTATAAAATATCTTTGTTATAAGCTCATTATTCTCTTGCCCACCATTTCCCATGGCAAGTGTTACACTTTTTTGCATCTACTCTCCTAAAAAATCTTTATAATTTACAACTTTTATACCACAATCTATAAACTTTTTATCATTTGTTAGCAATATACAACCATTCTCTTTTGCACAAAAGCATTGCAGGGTATCTTCTAAATCGCAACTATTTTTTAAAGAAAACTCTAAAGAAGCTTTAATAATTTTTTCTCCAAAAGGAACTATATTCCAAAACTTTAAAGCACCTTGAAAAAACCTTAATGTTTCTTCTTTATGGTTTTTGGCAATATAATAAGTTGTGCTAATAATATCTTCACTTAAATAAAATTCATATCCATTTTTAGCTAACTTTTCTAAGACAATATTAGATATATTACTATATTTTCTATATGGAATAATTAAATCTAAAACTATATTTGTATCAAGAAAGATTTTATTCTCCATACTTTTCCTTAGCTATCATCTCTCTTATCTCTTTATAGCTTTTATCTTTGAATCTATCTTCAACCTCTAAAAAACCAGCAAATTTTTTAATAAAATTAACTTTTTCCTCTCTTTGCTCTTTTGCCTTTTGCTCTATTATCTCTTTTAACTCTTTTGCAAGTTTAGGTGAAATAAACATTCCTTTTGGCTCTTTTGTTTTTTTATCTTCTATCTCTACATAATCATATTTCTCAAGCTCTGAGAAGTTTCTAACAACATCTCTAATTCCCATTTTGGTTGTCATATTTTATCCTTTTGTCATATTTTATTTATTATACAACTTTTACTAAAATATGTCAAACAAAATAATTCATAATTCATAACTAAATAAGGTTTCCATACTTATAATACGCCGCACATGCTCCCTCGCTACTTACCATACAACTTCCAACTGGGCTATTTGGTTTACAGGCTGTGCCAAATATTGTGCATTCAGTTGGGTGTGCCATACCTCTTAAAATATCGCCACAAATGCAAAGTTTATGGTCTTCTATCTCCTCTTTTGGCAAAATATCATCATAAATTACCTCTGCATCTAAACTTTTATATTCATCTTTTAATTTTAAGCCACTATTTGGCACATTTCCAAGCCCTCGCCACTTAAATAGGCTTACTTTTTCAAAGTATTTATCTATAAGCCTTTGAGCATTTAAGTTACCCTCAAAGCTCACTACTCTCTTATATTGAATCTCATTTTCGCATCTATTTTCATTAAATTGCTTAATTATCATAAGAACTGCTTCCATCATATCAACAGGCTCAAACCCTGCAACTACAACTGGGCGATTATACTCTTTTGGGAATTTTTCATAAATTTTAGCTCCTGCAATTACGCTAACATGGCTAGGTCCTAAAAATGCATCTATTTGGTTGTTGTAGCTATCAATATGCTCATCACGGCTATTTATAAGCTCTTCCATAACTTCAGGCACTGTTACATGGTTTATATGAAAATAGATATTTTTAATATTTTGCTTAATAACTTGCTCTACTAAAACTGCCGTCATTGGGGTTGTTGTTTCAAAACCAATTGCAAAAAAGATTATCTTTTTATCTGGATTTTGCAGAGCAATTTTAATGCTCTCCATTGGTGAATAGACAAATCTAACATCAGCACCTTTTGCCCTAGCATCTTGTAAACTTCCTCTGCTTCCTGGAACTTTTATCATATCGCCAAGTGTTACTAATATTACATCTTCTTGCATTGCTAAAGTATAAGCATGGTCAATTCTATGCTTTGGCATAATACAAACAGGACACCCAGGACCGTGAATAAACTTAACATTTTCTGGCATAAGTTGTGGCAAACCATACTTCATAATTGTATGAGTATGCCCACCACAAACCTCCATAATATTTATATCTCTATCAAGTTTTTTAGCCTCTTTTGCAATTAATTTTGCATAAGATTTTATGGTTTTGCCATCTCTAAAATCATCATAAAGGTTTTTTAATTCTAACATTTTTATCCTTTTTTTACAAAAAAGGAGCTGAGGGCATAGAGCATAGAGCCAAGAGCTTTTTGTCTTACTCTAAACTCTATGCCATCCTTTGTGTATGCTCCTATTGTTTATTCTTTTAAAGGCTGAGGCTAAAGCCTCAGTTCCTTATTTAGCTCTAAGCTCTTTGCTCTAAGCTATTTTTTGTCATAGCCAAAAACTACCCAGCACAATTATCCCCCTCTATAATTGCTCTTTGGCGTTCGGCTTCATCCATGGCTTCTAAGACCTCTTTGTAGGTTTCAATAGAAGCAAGGGCTTCAGTTTCATCTATTTTATTCATTACAAAACCTATATGAATTAGCACATAATCGCCTACTTTTACCTCATCTTCTTGCATCATCATTAAATTGGCTTCTCTAACAACACCAAAGGTTTCAACTTTGCACATTAATTTATCATCACTAACTTCTATTACTTTACTTGGAATACTTAAACACATCTTTTTATCCTTTTTTACCTTTTAATAGGACGGTATTTGAACAAGTCCAAATACCTACGCTAACGCTAAGTTCTCTTCAGCAGAGGGCTCTCGCGCTTAGCACTTTTAAAGGAGCTGAGGGCATAGAGCTAAGAGCCAAGAGCTTTTTTTATTTAGCTCTAAACTCTCTGCCATCTTCTGTGTATGCTCCTATTGTTTATTCTTTTAAAGGCTGAGGCTAAAGCCTCAGTTCCTTATTTTGCTCTAAGCTC